>JBIOWO010000351.1:0-9657 GCA_044868555.1 Lacipirellulaceae bacterium
GTGGATTGAAATCCATCGAGTCGCCCCCGATGGTCGGCGGACCGAACAGCCCCAAACCGGGATCCGAGGAACTTTCTTCTTGAACGCCGAGATAATCGACGGTCATCGCGGGAAAGTTGCCGTAAACGATGGGAGCGGCATGCACGCCGCGCGTGGCAAAGAGGATCAAACCCAGCACCGCAAGAATAGAAATCCGATTCCAGTGATCGCGACTCATTAGACGTTCCTTCTGCTGCGAAAACTTTTGAGTTTGCCCGGACGGATTGAACTAAGCAACGGCCCGCACGATGTGGTGCGCCAACTCGCCATCTCACAAGACGCGGTCGTGACATCACCACCACTGGAAGCCACTCCGCCCGCGGGGTGCGAGCCTAGTTCCTCCAGTGATGACTTGTTCTACCATCCCGCGGATAACTTTGCCAGCGATTTTCCTATGAAATATTGAAGAAATATCTGGGACCGTAGATTCCCCAGCTTGCCGCAAGCCGCGTCGCACCCGAAATTATCTCACAACTCCTTAATTTGCAACAACTTGCGACAACTTGCACACCGCCGAAGTGGAGCTGAACCGGCACAATGCCTGGGAGTCATCGCTCTATATCTAAGTGAAGAGTCGCGATACCACCTTATTCCAACCACCGAATGACCCCGAAATAGCCGTACGGTTCGGGCGATCCTGGCTTCAAAGGGACTGTGCCGAGTGCGAATCGCCGACCCGCGCCCAGTCTTTTCGATTGCTAAATTGCTGGACTTTCGCGCTGAACTATGATGCAATAGTTAATTAGCTGGAACGAACGCCGGTTGTACCGCCCCCTGATTGGCCGGATCGCGGCACGCGCAGTGCTCGCGCCGATCGGATCGCCGGACGCCTGGATAGCAACTTGAAGCGACTCGCATTGAATAACGGCGCCGCACGCACTATGTACCAGGGTCGAATTTTGCCGAACTGCTGGGCCCTGCCACTCGCACTGGCCCTCGGCTTCCTCATGGGAGGCACGGATGCGCGGGCGACGATCGTGGCGATCGAGTATTTCGATCAGGCAAACATTAACCCGGAATTCGCCGGCGGCCCGTTGTGGACCGGTCACGTCGACACCCTTGCCAACACGTTGACGATCGAGTCGTGGAAAGAGCTCCCCCTGCATGGCAATGAGTATTGGATCCCGAGAAGCCTTCCAGCTCCACCGCTCATTGCAACCGAACCGCTGGTCTGGCCGGCTCGCGACGCGAACGGCAATCTTTACGATGTGCCCGATACGTTTGACGGCCACATCGACGACACGTTCGCCTTTATCAGCGACCTTCACTTGCGGGACATGCAGTGGAAGGAGCCACTCTTCGATTATTCTCCACTTCCGGAAGATCCGCCCATATTTCTCGGCACGGTAGACGTTGAATATACGCTGAACACCGGCGACGTCTGGCCCGGCTGGGGTGGATTCGCCTTACAAGTGAACGACGGTGGCGTCATCGTCAAACAGTATCGGACTGCCAACCCGGACGTGCAGCAACCCGATTACGACGAGCACATCATGCCGGCGCTACCTGTGCGGCCGCCCGGAGAGGAATTTCCGACCTATGTCGCGTCGACCGACGCGATCGTCACGGCGATACCCATGCCACTTGAGCCCAATCCGGTGCCTGAGGCGAGGCAGTGGCTGGCAATTGTCGCGGTGTTCTCAGCAGCACTTGCTTTCCGCTGGCTCGCCGAGCGTCGCCGTTCCGTTGCAGCGCGCCGTGCATCGTGAAGCCGCCGGAGCTGCGGTTCCTCTGAATTTCGTCGTCACCGCGGCGTTCCTGGCGCTCTAAACTGTTAGGCGCTGTTGATACGGATCGAGGTTCTAACCGGAGGCGGGGCGATGGCAAAGTTCGTCGCGGGCGCTTGTCTTTATCTCGCCCTGGTTTGGCTGATTATCATCGGCCAGGCGGGTGCACTTGCAGCCGAGCCGGTTGCCGACGCAGCGCCGCCAACGAATGGCGGCGGGATTCTTGAGGTGGACCTGCAGCGTCTGGTCGTCGCCGCCGACTTGAATCTCGTCGGGCCGGTGCCGCGGAGCGAGGCGGGCATCCCCGTTGGCAATGGTCGCATGGGGACCCTGCTGTGGACGGCGCCGACGGCACTCAAAACACAGATCAACCGGGTCGACGTCTTCGGCAACAACAAGGACTCGGACAGTTTCCCGCAGCGCTACACGGATTATTGCGGCGGCAGCGGGATTGTCGATGTCGACATGGGCGGCGACGTTTTCGCCAACGACATGGAGCAGCACCTGTCGTGTTACGACGGACTGGCGACGATTCGCGGGCAGGGCGTGAGAGTGCGTACGCTGGCTTGGATGGACGCAGACGTGATCGCCTTCGAGATCACCGACGAGCGGGCGACCACTGCGCCGATTCGAGTCGATCTCCGCATGTTGCGGCCGGCCGTCGTGCGGCATTTCAAGCACTCGGCCACTTCGTGGCTCGAAGCCCGTGGCCAGCGGATGATTCTCAAGCAGTCATTCGAGGAAGGGAGCTACTACTGCGGTTCGGCGGTGGCGGTGGCCGTCGAGGGGCGCAATGTTGAGGTCGTCAGTACAGAAGGCGAGTCGATGAGTTTGTTGGCGGAGCCCGGCACCGGCACGTTCACCGTGTTCGTTTCCAGCGCCGCCAGCTTCAATCGCGACGAGGAAATCGACGAGCAAGCGCTGGCGCTCATCGATCGGGCCGCAGAAGTGCAATTCGACGGCCTGCTGGCGGCCAACCGGGAATGGTGGCAACATTTCTGGGGCCGCGGCTTTGTGTGGCTTCATAGTGCCGACGGTGCTGCCGACATGGTCCAGCAGAACTATCTGTACTATCTCTACCTGATGGCTTCCACGTCGCGCGGCAAGTATCCCACCAAATTCAACGGCATGTTGTGGATCACCGGTGGCGACGAGCGTCAATGGGGCAGCCAATACTGGGGCGCGAACCAAAGCTGCCTTTACAACGCGCTCTTCCCCACGAACCGGCTCGAGCTACTGGACCCGATGTTCGACATGTACACGGGCATGGTCGACTCGTGCCGCGTAGCGGCCGAGCAGCAATGGGGGAGCCAAGGCATCTTCCTGCCCGAGGTGTTCGCGTTCGATGGGCTGGCAGAATTGCCGGACGACATCGCCGCCGAAATGCGCGAGCTGTATCTCGTGCGTAAACCGATGAGCGAAGCCAGCCCGCGATTCCTCGAGTTCTCCAAGACGAAGCAACCACATTCCAGCCGCTGGAACTGGTGGGGCGGCGGGCAGTATGAAAACGGTGTTTGGACACCGACGAGTCGCCCCGAATGGCCGTTCGGCCCGGTAACGCACATCCTGTCGCGCGGCGCCAAAGTCGCCTACCAATTCTGGCAACGGTACGAATACACGCAGGACAAAGCCTGGTTGCGCGACCGGGCGTACCCGATGCTCCGCGGCGTGGCTGAGTTCTACCGCAATTTCCCCAACACGAAAAAGGGCGACGACGGCAAGTATCATATTCACTACGTGAACAGCAATGAGTCTGTCAAAGGGGCTCGCGACACGGACGAAGAAATCGCCTCGATGATGGCCATCTTCCCGACGGTGATCCGGGCGTCGGAAATTCTCGAAGTGGATGCCGACATGCGCCCGGTGTGGCGGGAGTTCCTCGACAATCTCGCGCCGCTCCCGCGCAGCGACCTTTCCGAAGCGGTGGCGATGCGGGCGCAGGACGCCGAGCGCGAACGGCGACGACGTGAAGAGCGCCGCCGGGAAGGCCGTGACATCGAAGAGCGTGGCAGCCGGCGCGACCGGGATGCTCGGCCCGATGCGGGCCCGACGTGGATCCGCGGGCTGCCGCCGATCGTCAGCGGCCGCGGCACCGGGCGTCCCGATGGCAACACCATGCCAATGTGGTTCTTTGACCTGTGCACGCTCGAAAACCCGAATGAGGAAACTATGCGACTGGCCAATGCCACGCTCGACGGTTACGGTGGGCGCGGCGGAGGCGTGCTGTCGAAGGTCGGCGTGACGCAGGCGATGATGGGCCGGGCCGACGCCGTCCGCTCGTGGCTGCCCAACCAGCTCACGCGGCCCGACCGAGCCCCGGTGATGGCCAACCGCATGGATCAGCGCGAGGGCCGCCAAACCACGAGCGCCCAACGACTGGGGCGCGTCGCCGACACATTGCACAACGCGCTGGTGCAAAGCGTCGGCGCCGGTCCCGCGCAAGACCCTGTGATCCGAGTATTCCCGGCCTGGCCACGCGATTGGGATGCCGCGTTCACACTGCTGTGCCGCGGCGGCTTTCTGGTCACGTCGTCCATGCGCGGCGGGCAGATCGAGTTCGTCGTCATCGAGTCGCAGGTCGGCGGCGAATGCCGGGTGCGGAATCCTTGGGAAGCTAGTGAAGTCACTCTCCATCGCGGCGACAACGAGGCTCAGAGTGCGAGCGGCCCGCTGCTCAAGTTTGAAACGGCACAAGGCGAGCGGATCGTGCTCGTGCCGAGTGGAATGTCACCGTCCAAGTTTCGCCGGCAACTGCCCGCCGTGCACGGCGAGTAGCCGTGCCATTCGTTTCTGGAAGCCGGCGGTCGTCGGGACGGTGGCGGATTGCCGTTGCTTGCCGCAACGTGCTAGAATTACGATATGACCATCGACGCCCTAAGAACTGCCCTTAACCGCCGACCGTTCGAGCCGGTGCGGATCATCCTGTCGAGTGGCGACACATTCGATGTACCGCATCCTGAATTGGCGTTGTTGCTAAGGGGTGGGGTGTACGTTGCGCTGCCCAACGGCAGCGAAGATGACCTCCCGGAGCAGGTCGTCTATTGTTCGATCTCGCACATCGCCGCGATCGAGCAATCGGCGCTCAATTGACATACGGCTTCATCCGGCAAAGGAGTCCCTGCCAAAATGGATTCTCAAGGCGACAAGCGGCCCGTTGGTCTGAAACTGCGATTCCATCCGGACGCGGCCGAGCGAGCAGCCGCCGCGGCCGATGAGCTGACCATGCGGCCCATTCTAGAAGAGGACGATTCCCTGCGGCCCGGCACCGTGGTGCTCGACGTGTCGTACGACAACGGCGAGATCGACCGCGGCGTCGACTGTGATCAGTTCATCGAGCGCGGGCCGCTCTAGGCGAAGCGCACCAGCAGCACGAGCGAGCAAATCGCCATGGCCAGCCCGGCGATTTCGTAGTAGCTGAGCGATTCGCGGAAGACGACGACTCCCACGGCCGTCAACAGCAGGATCATCGACACCGAATAGACCACGCCGATCGTCGCCAGCTTCAGGTGCTTCATCACGAAGACCCAGCCGAACGCCGTCGAGGCGTAGACCACGAAGCCGATGTAAAACCAGATCGACTTGAGGGATTGCGGCTCGCCGCTGGCCCGTTTGAGAAAATAGTCGCCAAGTACGCCAACGACGCTGAATCCGATCGTGACGACGACGGCGAGCGTGGTTTTATCCATCGTCGACACGCTGGTTCAAAGCGCTAATATCGCGTCCAGGTGCCGCCGACCGTCACCTTGGTCTTGCCCATCAGCGAATTGTTGTGGATCAACTGGGCGGCGTGTTCGTTGAGCCGCACGCACCCGTGCGACGCCGGATAATACGGCACATTCGGATACGAGTGAAGCGCGATTGCCCTCGACGAAAGAAACCAGGTGACGAATCTGGCTTCTGGGTGCGACTTCATGTAGTCGCTGAACGCTTCGACGCTGAACTCTCCCTTCGGCGTGCAGTTGGAATCCTCGCGGTTGCACTCGGCCATGTCATCGCAGTCGTTGCTGCCTGTGCCCGCGCCGGGCGAGCTGTGGAATGGCCCAGTTTCCTGCCGGGCGGCCAGCGGCCCGCTCCAGGTGAGGCGGACGTATTGCTGCGGGCTGGTCAGGTCGACATCGATGCGGCTGATGTACGTGCCGGGAAAATCGGCGTTGCGAAGCGACATGTCGGCCGCGCCGTCCGCGTACAACTCGGCAGAATCCGGTGTGTCCGATTCGGGGGGCCGCGTTTCGGGGGGGCGGCGATCAAACAAACCCTGCGCCGGCACGACCATCTCCGCCGTATCCGGCGGCAGAGGCGCCGCCACTGGCTCCGGCACGTCCGCGATGGCGACCGGCAGACCGTGGCCGGGGTTCTCCAAAATGATCGGGGCCGGTTCCGGCTCGGCCAGCTCGACCTCGGGCAGCAACGCGCCGTTGCGACTCGCTCGTTCGACGGGCGGCGGCGGCGCGGAACGAAACAGGAAGCCGGCCAAAAGGACGGCCAACGCCGCGAACAAAGCTGCCGCCGCTCGATAGATCATGGACGTAACTCCGGATTCTGCGCCCTGCAGAATTCCGCCTGGTGAGAACTTCAATTATGCCATGTTGGCGGCGAATTACCACTGTCCGCACCGCCACTGGCGATAGAACCCGCTTTCGTCCATATTGTCGGGGTGGACGTGGTTTCAGGGATTTTCAGCTTCAGCGCGGACATCTCACGGCAGCAAGGCGAATGCCTATGACGATCGAGCAACTGATCTTTGTCGGCTTGAACGGGTATGCGCTGGCCCTGGATCGCGACTCGGGTGAGATCATTTGGTCGAACAATGAATTGAAGTCTGGGTACGTGACGATGCTCCTGGATTTCGACCGCCTGATCGTCTCCACCAACGGCTACATCTATTGCCTCGATCCGCTCACGGGCAACATTCTCTGGCACAATCCGCTCAAGGGCTACGGCGCCGGCGCGCCGACTTCGCTGGTGTCGGTGCGCGGACAGACGTCGCAGACGGTGATCGAGCAGGCGGCCGCCGCCGCGGCAGCAGCAGCGGCGGGAACGCATGCCAGTGGCTGAGCGACTGCGAGAATTCCCTCCCCGCTGCGGGGAGGGAATATTGGAAATGACTATCGAATACTCTTGCCGTTAGAAGGCCACACCCCAGGAATGACCGCCGGCGAAGACCTTGACCGTTTTGGTCGTGGTGTGTCCGCCGTGCATTCCGCCGCCTGACCAGCCGCCGCCCATATCGCCGCGCCATGGTTTGTCGTGGCCGCCCTTTCCGCTGGACTTCTTGAACGTGGCGCCCGCGAAGGAGAAGTTGCCGCCAGTGGCGAAGTGCTTGCCCTGGTTGGCGTAACCATTCTCAGAGTGGGTGCTGCCATTCTTCGTGTTGATTGTGGCGAACGAATTGCCCCAAACGCGGACCGACGAACCACCCTTGAAGCCCAGGCCGCGAATAGCGAGCGCGTCATCGTCCGATATGACAACTAGTCCACCCAATCCCATGTCGGCCAGTGTGTCGCGGCTGGGGCGACCATCGTTAGCCAACGCTGATTGACACAACAGCGCGATCGAGGCGATCGCCATTCCACACACGTTCCAACTGCGCGCGTTCATCTGTGGTACCTCCTGAATTGACCCCAACTATGCACGGGACAACAACATAGAACACCGTCCTGACCCGAGCGGATTAAAACGCGCTGCGGTGGCGTCGTCAATGAAATTGAACGCAAGATTAGAAATAATAAGAAAGGCTCAGCCGTGAGGCGAATCTCAGCCTCGTTATCGCAATCTGCGCCAGCTGCGCAACTTGCCGTCGTTCAACGTGTACGTCTGAAAGTCCCACATTGAGGCGCGGAGATCGCGAAGACAATTTCCACGCCTTTCTCAGCTCCCTTTGCGCCTCCGCGAGAGATCTTTTTCCGTCCGTCAGAGAATTGCGCTAGGCCACGGCCGTGCCGCAATTGTCGCAGAAGCGGGCGTCCGGATCGTTGAGCTCGCCGCACTTCTCGCATTTCTTCGATTTGGCGAGCGGGGTGCCACAACCGTCGCAGAAATTGGCGGAGAGGTCGTTGTCGGCGTTGCATTTGTGGCAGCGGACGCGCTGGGCCGTACCCGACGCTCCCGCTGCGGCAAGACCCTCGCCGACCGCTGTGGCCACGTCGCGGATCGAGTCCTTCGTGCCGGCGACCATGTAATTGGTGACGTCCTTGCCGACCGGTGCGACCTCACCCGCCATATAACGCGTGATCGTGCCGATGTAGGCGAATTTCGAGATCATGATGCCGACGCCCATCAATGGCAATCCGATGATCGCGCACCAGAAGAAACGGGGCGGACCGAATCCGCCGAAGGCCGAAAAGAAGCTGACCATGCCCACGATCGTGAGAAGCAGCCCGACGCCGGCGATCGCGGGTCCGATCGATTTAAGCGTCGTACGCAGCTCACTGAACTGGTTGGGGTCCAGCGAATTGCTCATCGCTCACCTTTTTTTGTGAAAAAACCGCCAGGCACCAATCGCTCGACCAGTGCGTCGATCTACACTCAATTTTCACACTCGGCGGTCCGGCTGGGTAGCCTCGCCCCATTTGATTCGCCGCCGCCGGGCGAAAATTGTGGGGAAAACGGCCAAAAGCAGCCGTTCCGTATTGGATTCTGGAGGAATCTTCGGATAGAAAGGGGCGGAACGCCGGATTGGGGGGTTTCATTCAGGTGACAGGCATTTTTGAGCGGAGTAGCCACCGATGTTGAAGCGGATGATTGGTTGCGCAGCCTTAGTCCTGGTAGCAGGCACAGTTTCGGCCGATGAGTTTGCCGACCAGCGGCTTCAGAATTGGCACCAGTGGCGCGGGCCGGAGGCGACCGGCGTCGCGCCCTTGGGCGACCCGCCGACCGAATGGAGCGAATCGAAGAACATCAAATGGAAGGTAGAAATACCGGGCCAGGGCAGCGCGTCGCCAATTGTCTGGGGCGACCGAATTTTCCTGTTAACGGCCATCAAGACCGACCAAACGGCTGAGGCGGCCAAGACGGCGGCGGTTGAAACGAACGCTCCCGTTCGGCAAGTGGCGCTGATTGAGGCCTCGCAATCGGACGCGAACCCGGCCAAGACCAAGATGAGCTCGACGCTGCTCGCGCAGAATAGCGAGCGGGGACGCGGCGGTTCAGGCGGACGCGGACCGGGCGGAGGAGGGAACCGGTTTGGCATCGTCGCGCCGACAAATGTTTATCAATTCGTCGTGCTGTGCCTGGATCGGAAGACAGGCGACACATTGTGGCAAAAGACAGCGGCGGAACTTGTGCCGCACGAAGGCCATCATCAGACGGCATCGTTTGCCTCGGCCTCGCCGGTGACCGATGGCCGGCATCTGTGGGTGTCGTTCGGCTCGCGCGGCCTCTACTGCTACGATCTCGACGGCAATCGGCTCTGGAATAAGGACCTGGGCGACATGCAGACGCGGAACAGCTTTGGCGAGGGCGCGTCGCCCGCGCTGCACGACGGCACGCTCGTCGTGCAATGGGACCACGAAGGCGACGATTTCATCGCCGCTTTTGATGCGCAGACGGGCGACGAGAAATGGCGACGGCCGCGCGACGAGCCGAGCACGTGGTCGACGCCGCTGGTCGTTGCGGCAGCCGACCGAACGCAGGTCGTCACCAGCGGGACAAATCGTATCCGCAGCTACGATTTTCGGAACGGAGAATTGTTGTGGGAGTGCGGCGGGTTGGGGACGAACCCGATCGCGACGCCCGTGGCGATCGGCGGCTTGGCAATTGCGATGACCGGTCACAACGGGTCAGCGGGGATTGCCGTGCCGCTCGATGCCCAGGGCGACGTCACCGATACGGACAAGATTGCCTGGCAGGTGAAAGAGATGACGCCGTATATCGCGTCGCCCATCTTGTATGG
>JBIOWO010000352.1:0-9668 GCA_044868555.1 Lacipirellulaceae bacterium
GCCGCTCGCGTCACGCCACAACCCTCCCAAACCTTTGGGCAGAGCGCCGAATTCCGGTTCCCTCTGCCGCTTTGACTGAGGGTTTCGGTGCGCGTGATCGACGGCCCATTGGGACCGCGGATTACCAACCTGGCGGATGAAATGCTGGAAGCGCGCAACTGTCGCGCGGGCCCTGTCAAGCAACGCCCGCCGCGGACAGGCTGCGCGCTCCGCAAGTTCAGTGCGCGCATCATTTCTTTTTTTGAGATGCTGTTAGCCGTAAGCGATTAGCGATTAGCCAACAGGAGATCGAAATCGAGCAGACGAAACAATTGAAAACGATCAGAACGCCTGGGCAGAGCGAACAGCGAATGAACATGTCCGGCTAATAGCAAACAGCTAAGAGCCAACAGCTTCATTACAGCGACGCCACCGGCTGCGTCCGCGCGACGCCGATTGCCATCTCGAGCGCCTCGTCCTTATTGGTCGGTGCGCTTGCGGCGGTTGGGCTCGCGGCTGCGCCCTCCGTGCCGCGGAAGCCGACGAGTTGAGAACCCGGATTCGCGGGAGAACCCGCATCGACAGTGGCGTTCTGCTCCCCGCCCGCCATCAGCTTAGCACGACGCGCATCGACGTCGGGAGATATTCCGACTTTGCTGATTGGATGGCCAAGCGGTGAGTAGAAACTGGCGGTGGTGATCCGAGCACCGGCGCCGCTGGTACCGAGCGGAAAGATCCCCTGAACGGATCCTTTACCGTACGAGCGGGTGCCGACAATCGTACCACGGCCACTGTCCTTAATGGCCCCGGCAAAAATCTCGCTGGCACTGGCGCTGTCGCCATCGATGAGCACCACGAGCGGGACGCGCCACGTGCCGGGACGATGGGCGCGATAGTTGAAGTTTTCTTGTTCGCTGCGGCCGCGGGTCGAGACGATCCCGCCGTCCGCAATGAACTTGTCGGCCACCTCGACGCTGGCGGTCAGCAGGCCGCCCGGGTTGCCGCGAAGATCGATAATCAGGCTCCGCATCCCTTGGCGGTGCAGGCTCCACAGCGCCTCTTCGAGGTCGGCGGAGGTTGTTTTTTGGAACGCCGGAATGCGAACATACGCGATGCCGGTCGCCGGCTCGAGGATCTTCACGTCCTCCAGGGCGGGCACGTCGACGTGCGCCCGGCGAATCGACAGCTCGCGCGACGCCTGGCCGGGGCTGACCACCGCCACGCGCACCAGGCTGCCTTCGGCGCCGGTGAGCAGGGCGGCCGCCTCGTCGGTCGACATCGCATTGGTCGCCTGGCCATCGACGGCCACGATGCGATCCTCGGCCTTGATGCCAGCCTTCTCGGCCGGGCTGCGAGGAATCACGCGGACAATCAACAGCGCCCCGTTGTCGGCCTTCAGCTCGACGCCCAGCCCGACAAAGTTGCCTTCGATTTGCGAATAGATGTCACGCAGTTGGTCGGCCGTGAGGAATGCCGAATAGTGATCCAGCCCGCCGGCCGCCGCCGCGGTGAATTCGAGATACGTGGCCGTCTCGCTCAGCCCGATTCGCTGCTTCGCAAGCCGCGCGATTTGCGTCGTCACGGCCGAGGCGTCGCGCGACGTCTTGATCGCATACTTGCCGGCCAACTGCAGCACTTCGGACCGCACCATCGTCACTTGTTCGCCGCCGGCGCGAATCCCGTGACTGCGCAGAAAGCTTTCGTCGGCCAGCGCGATGTCCAGCGACCGGGCGCCGCGCTGCACAAGGTCCTGCCACGGTGGCGTGGTGTAGTAGTGGGTGTTGATTTTTACGAGCAAATCGCCGTACAGATCGAGCGCCTGCTGTGGGCGGAGCGTCTGCACCGACTCGCGGAAGCTGCGGTCGTCGTACCGCTGTTCGAGGCTGTAGTGAAGCCGGGCGACGTCGAACCGATCTTGCAACGCGCGATCCTGCGGATGCTCGCGGAGCGCTTCTTCGTAGTAAGTGAGTGCCTCGGCCCAGCGGCCGTCGGTCTCCAGCGTGCGGCCCTTGGTCAGCAGGCCGCGGATCGCATCGGTGAGCGCGGTCGCAGCGTTGGCAGCGCTGGCCGGAAGCGAGACCTGGTCAGTCGCGGTCGGCAGCTTGGGCGCGACAAACGTTTGCGCCGAGAGCGAAAGGGCGGGCAACAGCACCGCCGCCAGAGTAAACAACCAGCCCAAAGACCACCGCGTTGCAGTCACCCGTTGTCGCATCGAACCGTTCCGTCGTTGGGGCAGCCGATTGGTCTGCCGTGCGTCACGCTCTGCCGGGTAAGCGTCGAGCGAATCAAGATGTTGAGAGGCGGGCGACACGCGGGTTTTGCCTGCACAATGCCCGGCCACCGTGAATATAGAATACAAACAGCCCATGGTCAAAAATTTCTCGCGGGTTTTTTCGCTCGCCGACTTTCGCCGACCGCTACGCCCGATACAGGCCGCGCCACGCGAAACCGGCGACAACGCCTGGCCCACACGGGCCGCAAAATCGGCCCGCCGCCGTTCTGCCGACCGGCCCGGCAGGTACGCCGATGACCGCCGGCTCGGGACGCAGAGTGAGCCGCAACAGGCCGTACAACCGGCGCCGCCGAATCAATCCGCCCAGCAATCGCCACGATCGCACAGAGTTCAACATGACGCGTGTTGCCGTTCCAGCGCCGACCCGCAAGGTCGCGCGGCAAAAGGCTCGCAGGAGCGGCGTCATGCCACCAAGAAGCCGGCAAGTCATGTCACCGGCCAACAGAATCTTCAACGAGGTCAGAGAAGTCGTGGTACCGGATCGCGAAAAAGTCGCGGCACAAGCCGGCCGCGTCATTCAGTCCATTTTCGTTCCCGGTCCGGTATGTGTCCAGTTGCCGGAATCAGATACGCACGGCAACGACACAAGGTTTGGCGGTAGCAGAGAGGCCACGCCCGCGCATAAAAAACTCGCCGCCCCTTTGCTCGGTCGGCCGGGTTGAGGGGGGACGGTGGCCCGGACCGCTCATTGAAAGGGACGGCGAGAGGTGCTATCGTGGCGCGCGGTTGTGGCACGGGAGCGGTTAGGCTCCCGCACGACACGACAAGCACGAGCAACGGGCGGCTAGTGGAGGTGGGATGCCCCCGTCACTTTGCTTCTAGCTGTCTCCCTGCTGTACGGTGGCGGTTGGCAGGTGGTTCGCAGTTGGGAAAATATTTTTGCCCGGTTAAATAGCCGACCCATCTTGGGTCGGTGGAACGCCAAAAACCGGCCAAGATGGCCGGACTATATATGCAGTATTCCCCGAAAATCGAGCGGGCGCTAATCAGTGTCAGCGACAAA
Organism: Lacipirellulaceae bacterium; assembly: GCA_044868555.1. Lineage (GTDB taxonomy): Bacteria > Planctomycetota > Planctomycetia > Pirellulales > Lacipirellulaceae > JABDGM01. The sequence goes on from JBIOWO010000352.1 coordinate 3,276, forward strand.
ACGGGCCTCGCCGATTTCGCCCGGGGGCTGGTGGCGGCCGGTGTCGAAATCTTCGCCAGCGGCGGCTCGCGGCGGCACCTCGAAGAGGCCGGCCTCCCTGTGCGCGAGGTTGCCGCCTACACCGGCTTCCCGGAGATGATGGACGGCCGGATCAAGACGCTGCACCCCAAAATCCACGGCGGCATCCTGGCCCGCCGCGACCGGCCCGACGATATGGCGGCCCTGACCGAGCAAGGCATCGTGCCGTTCGAGCTGGTAGTGGTGAACCTTTATCCGTTCGGCGAAACGGTTGCGCGGGAGGGCGTGACGATCGACGAAGCGATTGAACAAATTGACATTGGTGGCCCGACACTGATTCGCGCGGCAGCAAAAAACCACGCGTTCGTCACAGTTGCCTCGAAACCGTCCCAGTACCAGGAAATCCTCGATCAGATTCGAAGGACCGGTACGACAACCCCGGAATGGCGTCGCCACTTGGCGATGGATGCCTTCCTGGCGACGAGCCAATACGATTGGATGATCTCGGATTACCTCGAGTACGTCTGGATTCGTGGTGATGAAGCCGCAAATGACAAAGTCGTAGTTATCAACGCAGACCACTCCACTTTCTTACCGAATGGCAATTGCGTTTACATGTTTCGCCGGGCACTGCTTCGCTATGGTGAGAATCCTCATCAAGCGGCGGCCCTTTATGAGGACTTGAGGGCTCCAACGCACTCCCTCGTTCGTGCGCGCGTGCTGCACGGCAAGGAACTCTCGTACAACAATTACCTCGACCTCGACAGCGCGCTGGCGGTTGTGCGCTCGCTGCCGACGCCGAGCGTCGCCGTGCTCAAGCACAATAACCCCTGCGGTGCGGCGACGGCGGCGACACTCGTCGAGGCGATGCGCAAAGCTTGGGACGGCGATCCCGTGAGCGCGTTCGGCTCGGTGCTCGGATTCAACGTGCCGGTCGACGCGGCGACTGCTGAATTTCTCGCGGAGCCGGGCCGCTTTGTCGAAGCGATCGTCGCGCCCGAGTTCGAGCCGGCCGCGTTCGAGATCCTTACCACCAAGCCGAAGTGGAAAGCCAACGTGCGTCTACTCGCGGTCGGCAAGATCGAACCCGGCCGCGGCGCGCGCGAGCTGAGGCAGATCAGCGGCGGATTCCTATGTCAGACGGCCGACGACCTGATAGATGATGAGAACGAGTGGAAAGTCGTCGCGACCGCTGAGCCGACCACCGCGCAGCTTGCCGATTTGTGTTTCGCCTGGGCCGTGTGTCGGCACGTGAAATCGAACGCCATCGTGTTGGTGAAGGACCAGGCGCTCGTCGGCGTCGGCGCCGGCCAGATGAGCCGCGTCGACGCGGTCGAGATTGCTATCCACAAAGCGGGCGAGCGCGGTCGCGGCGCCGTGCTGGCCTCCGACGCGTTTTTTCCGTTCGACGATTCGATCCATCGCGCGGCCGCGGCCGGCATCGCGGCGATCATCCAGCCGGGTGGCTCGCGAAACGACGACGACGTGATCGCCGCCTGCAACCAGCACGGGCTGGCGATGATCGTCACGGGCCGCCGGCATTTCCGGCATTAAAATGTAGCAGGCACGCTCCGCCGTGCCGTAGCAGCGCCGGGAAAACGTATTGACGAAGCCAAGCGGCACTGAACGCTAAAAACAGCCGCGGTTACGGCACACGGAGTGTGCCTACGACCATCGGCTCCGACTTGCTACTTGGTCTGCCGCGTGTTATAAGCGCATAGAGAGGCGTGTGGCGTCGTTGCAGGGACAGAAAGCAACGTCGAGCGGTGGTGAAAGGCGCTTCAGCGAGCCGGGTCGTCCCCGATGCCGCTTCGACGAGCCCTCTTCACCGCTCTCTTTCGAATGACCTGACCATGCGGTGCGCAGGGCGCCCGCTGGCTATGCGAGTGTGACGCGTGCGATGGGTGAGGTGACGTTGCGAGTGCTGGACGGGGCCGACCGGGGCAAGGTCTACCAGAGCCTGCCTACGCCGGTGACGATCGGCCGCGAGGAAGGCAACCTCGTCCAGCTCAACGACGAGCGGATCAGCCGCTTCCACATCAAAATCCAGGAAGACCTGGGCAAGCTGGTGCTCACCGATCTGCAAAGCACCAATGGCACTCGCGTCAACGGCGAGGAGGCCCAACTGCGGATTCTGCGCTACGGCGACGTGATCTCGCTCGGCCGCAGTGTGCTACTGTACGGCACACGCGAGCAGATCGCCGGCCGTCTGGAAGAGCTCCGCGAGAACGGCCTGGAAGTGACGGGCGATCTCGATCCGTCGAAGGCGTCGCAGCACCTGGATCCAGCGTCGATGGATTTCGAATTGCGGTGGGCCGCGTCGGACAATCTGCACAGCACGCTGCACATTCCCGCGCCGCCCGATCTGCCCACCGGACTGAGCCCCGGCCAGGCTGCGCAGCTTTCAGAAATCTTCGAGTACCTGCACATGCAGAGCCGCCAACTGGTGCAGTCGATCACGCTGCCCGAAGGCCAGTCGCACGTGAAGTTCAACCTGGTCCAATGGCAGGACCTGTTGGACCTGCAGGCGCAGGTCTCTGAATACCTGCGCAAAGTCGGCGGCGCGGAAGCGGAGTGAACTTCGGGACGAGTAAGCCTACGTTTAACTTGGGTCTTCGCGTGAAACACTCCGGGACTTTTTTTCGTCGATTTGTCGAAATCGCTTGCTCGTCCCTTTGATCTGCTTCTTTACATCGCTAATATGACTTTCCGGTGGCAGGTCTTCCGGCATTTTGCCGCTGAGATCATGCATCGTCCGACGTACTTTCTTGCCGACGTCATAAGCCGTCCGCTCGAGGTTCTCCTGACCTTGAACGTTGTCGCGCCTAATACGTTCGTCTGTTTGTGTTATGCGAAAGAGGTGCGCCGCCAACTCTGTCTTCCCCATCCGATCAATAAGCTCGCCCTTCTTTACGCCTTTGAATTCACAGAGTCTCTCTAACCCCATGTTGTACATTCCCAGATAGCCCTTGTTCTGGAAAAAAGCGTAGTTCCGCACGCCGTGGGCTTTTGCAGTGCTAGTGAGCGACTTCTGTCCGTCAGTCACCTCCTCGCGAATTAGAATTCGATCAATTCCTTCGGCATGTTCGATTCGGTCGTGAAAGGTCTCGGCAATCGCGGCGAAATATGTCTGCGCAGCAGCGACTTCGCGTTTGCGAGGGTCACCGTTCATCGCAACTAAGTAACAGCCAAATCGCGTTAAAAGATGGCTACCATTTGGTTGCAACAAGAAGTGCTCTTCGCACTGCATTCCCAGCGAAAGGCATGCTTGCTTTGCTCTTGTGATTGCTTTTCGAAAGCTGTCGTCGGCGTGATAGCCGAGAGCGCGCATTAAGTCCTCTTGGCGCCAATGTGTTGCACCATTAGCCCTACCAAGATCCTCAAAACTTTCGCGGTTTTCTTCAAAATGAAACAGCGTAAGTTCGGTATCCACGGACGAACCTCCTGTCCTAGTACCGTCGTATAAGCAAGTCTATTCTCGATTCTGATCCGCTGATTGTACCAAAGCATTTGCGGAGATGCGACAACTGCAATTCGCGTCAAAATCCAAGCGATATTACGAGAAATAATGGCTATTCGTCGATGTCGCCGGCTTCTCCTCGCTCAAGAATCTCAAGAGTGCGAGGAAGTCGGGCAGTAGCGGGATCGTATCCATAAGTGATTTGCCGCAGGAGTTCGCAGGCAGCGAGTCGCTCGATGGGAGTTTTCGACAACCAGTAAGCGCGATCTTTGATTTCAGCTTCTTCGAACGAATCAAAGATTTCGAAAACGGATTTGTCCAACTTGACTTGCCGCTGTGGAATCACCGAAGCACCTGAACGATCGCTGTGGAGGATTGTCGTCCCACCCCATCAATTGTACCACTTGCTGACCGTGAATGGGACGGCGATTCCCGGCATGTTTCGGCCGGATGACAAGCGGCTGCCAGCAGCGTTAGAATGACGGTCGCTTCGCTATTTTTGGGAAGGAGCCGCCGTGACGACACCGCCGTTTGTGCATTTGCATTGCCATAGCCATTACAGCCTCCTCGACGGAGCCAGTCCGATCGACGGAATGGTCGCGCGGGCCAAAGAGCTGGGGATGAACGGCCTGGCGATCACCGATCATGGCAATCTGTACGGCGCGCTGGAGTTTTATGCAGCGTGCCGCGCGGCCGGGCTGAATCCGATTATCGGCTACGAGGCGTATGTTGCGCCCGGCAGCCGAACCGAGCGCAGCGGCGAATCGAGCCGCGATGCGAGCTATCACCTCACGCTCCTGGCACAGAATCGCACCGGGTTTGAGAACCTCGTGCAACTGGCGAGCAAGGCGTTTCTCGAGGGCTTTTATCACAAGCCGCGTATCGACCGTGAGCTGTTGGCAGCGCACAGCGACGGGCTGATTTGCTTGAGCGGCTGCGTGTCGGGCGAGTTCGCGCGGACGCTCTTGGCGGGCAACACGGCCGACGATGCAATCGCCCAGGGCAGCCAGATTGCGGCCTGGTTTCAACGCGTGTTTGGTGAGCGGTATTTCATTGAGCTGCAGAACAACGGGCTGGAGGTGCAACGGCAGGCGCTCGAGTTATCGGTTGAGGTGGCGCGGCGGATGGGGCTGCCGCTGGTGGCCACGTGCGATGCGCACTACGTCCGCCGCGAGGACGCCGTGGCGCAGGACGTGCTCCTGTGCATCAACACGGGCAAGTTCCGCACCGACACGAACCGCATGCGGATGGAGGGCGACCAGTTCTACATCCGCAGCCCGCAGGAGATGTATGAATCGTTTCGCGGGCTGGAAGATGCCGTTGCCCGTTCGCAGCAAATCGCCGACACCGTCGACATCCAGCTCGACCTGGACAAGCGTCATTTTCCGGCGTTTCAATTGCCGCCGGAGAAAACCGCGGCCCAGTATCTGCGCGAACTGTGCGCAACGGGCCTCGTCGAGCGCTACGCCGGCGACCCGCGCCGTTGGCAGAACGGCGCTGCCTCCTCCGGAGTGCTTGCCGACGACGTGCAAATGAGGCTCGACCGCGAGCTGGACGTGATCGAGAAGCTCGGCTTCTCCGACTACTTCCTGATCGTGTGGGATTTCGTGCGGTACGCAGCGGAGCACGGTATTCCCTGCACGGCCCGCGGCTCGGGCGTCGGCTCGCTGGTGTGTTACGCCTTGCACGTGAGCCACGTCTGCCCGCTGGAGTACGACCTGCTGTTTGAACGGTTCCTCGACGAGAACCGCCGCGAAGCGCCCGATATCGACATCGATTTTTGCAAGGATCGCCGCGGCGAAGTGATCCAATACGTGAAGGACAAGTACGGCGAGGCGAACGTGGCCCAGATCGGCACGTTCGGCACGCTGGCCGCACGGGCCGCGATCCGCGATGTTGGCCGCACGCTCGGCATGCCCATCTTTCGCGTCGATCAGATCGTCGCCATGGTGCCCGATCAGCTCGGCATCGAGCTCGAGAAGGCGCTCCAGCAGAGCGACGAGCTGCGAAAGGCCTACGATTCGGACGGCGAAATCCGCGAGCTGATCGACCTGGCGATGAAGATCGAGGGGCTGGCGCGGAATGTCGGCACGCACGCCGCGGCCGTGGTCATCGCCGAGCGGCCGGTCGGCCAGTACGTGCCGCTGCAACTCGTGAAAGGCAAGACGGAAGTCATCACGCAGTGGGCGATGGGCGACGTCGAGCGGGCCGGGCTGTTGAAGATGGACTTCCTCGGCCTGCGGAACCTGACGATCCTGGCCAAGAGCATCGAGCTGATCGAGCGCTCGACCGGCCAGCGGCTCGACCCGTACAAATTCCCGCTCGACGACATCGCCACGTTCGCGTTGTTGTGCCGCGGCGAAACGAAAGGCATCTTCCAACTCGAAAGCGGCGGCATCCGCGACCTGCTCCAGCGGATGAAGCCCGACCACTTCGGCGACATCATCGCCACGAACGCGCTCTACCGGCCCGGCCCGCTGGAAGGCGGCATGGTCGACGACTACATCGAGGTCAAGCACGGCCGCAAGCCGGCCGTGTATCCGCACCCCGTGATGAAGGAAGTGCTCGATACGACGCACGGCGTGATGGTGTTTCAAGAGCAGGTGATGCAGATTCTCAACCTGCTCGGCGGCATTCCGCTGGCCGACGCGTACAGCTGCATCAAGGCGATCAGCAAGAAGAAGCTTGAGACGATCGCCAAGTTCCGCGAGGCGTTCATCGATGGCGCGCGCGAGAAAGGGCTCGAAAAGAAAAAGGCCGAAGACCTCTTCAGCCAGATCGAAAAATTCGCGGGCTACGGGTTTAACAAATCCCACAGTACGGCGTACGCACTCATCGCCTATCAAACGGCGTACCTGAAAGCGCACTATCCCGTCGAGTTCATGGCCGCCCTGCTCTCCGGCGATATTCCGGGC
>JBIOWO010000353.1:0-9216 GCA_044868555.1 Lacipirellulaceae bacterium
GGAGCCAGAATTCCTGCTCCTCGCTCCCCGCTCCTTGCTATCGTCGAAGGGGTTCTTTCGCGGCGCAGGCATCAATAGGCACACCGTATGGCGCATTCGCAAGGTCAAGCGCCACGCCGATCAATGCTGCGGCGACCCGCTTCGCCGCCCTACATCTTAAATCCCGCATCTTTTGGGCGCGGCCGGCAAGATTGATCCCCAGCCTGGGCAACGGGCCCACGCATCTCAGTCGTTTTGACCGACTGGCTGGCGCCCCCGCATCATCCATCCGCACACGACGGCGATGAACAGCAGATAGATGCTCGCCGGTTCGGGCACCGCGTTGCTGAGAATTGCACTGTTGCCTAACGTGTCGCCGAAGTGAGACCGCCACACGGCGTAGTCGGCGGCGTCGATGTAGCCGCTGCCGTCGCCGTCAGCCCCGGAATAGGCCACGACCGAAGTGTTCGCCGAATTCCGCCACAAAACGTAGTCGGCCGCGTTGACGGCGCCGTCGCCGTTGTAATCGCCCGGCAGCGCGGGTGGAACGAGGGTAGCAATTATTGCATCGATCACCAGCCGCGGAGCTAGCGACGCGCTGCCTTCCTGCGAAAAGAATGTGGCATCGTTGGAACCCGAGGCGTTCGTCTGCTCCAAGATCAGCGTGATCAGGCCGGCTTGGGACTGGCCCTCGAAATACGCAGCCAGGTTCAACATCACGGCCAGATTCAAGCTGTCGAACGACACGGTCTGACCTTCTGTCATGGAACCAATCGAGAATACGCCGAGCGAGTACAGCCCGGGCGTGTCTAAGGGTTGATTGCTCTGCTCGGCTGGCTGGCCGTCGGCCGTGTAGCGAGGATCGATGCCGAGCGTGCGGCTGTTGCCGTCGAACACCAGCCCTGGCGCATCGTGAAATTCGACGGTCGATTCATCCCACTCCCAGTCGTCGCCGTCGTGCTCCAGCCCCCACACTTTGAAATTGTGCGTGCCGGAGATGGCCTCGGCGGCGGTCAATTCCAGCTTTGCTTCGTTGACCGAGCCGGGCGCGATCCCCGACAGGTCGAACTTCAGCACGATCGCCTGGTTCGTCGATCCCGTGCTGCCGCCCCACAGCGCGTTCAGTGTGGTACCCGTGCCCACGCCGCTGCTTGTGGCGCTGGTGCCGCCGTTTTCGTTTACCTGTGCATCGCCGCCCCGCCCGTAGCCGGTCGTGATCGTGTGCGATTGCGTGCCCGTCGGAGCGTAAGCAAATGGCGTGAGTGAGTGAATGTACTCTTCCAAGTACGTGTAGCCGGATGCGGCATAGGTCGCGTTGAGCGGTGTCGACGTGTTGCCGAACTTGGCCAAAGCCCAGTTATCCGGCACACCGTCGTTGTTGGAATCCGGCGCTGGGCTGCCGGTCGGTATTGTTGGATACGGTCCCCACTCGGCTTCCGATTCGATGAAGCCCGGCTGCTGGTTGATCACGTCGCGGACCATGTCGCGATCGTGCGCGTCGCGAAAGTTCGTTGCGCCCGCCCGGCTGAGCACCTGCACGTAGGCCCGCTGCGCCGTCGTCACATTGGCTGCCGGCACGGGAACGCGCGAGCTCAACAGCGTGTACGATCCGCCTTGCCGAAACATGGACGCCTCGTGGTCGTCGCCTTCCAACACGGGTACGACGCCATTGAGCAATCCATCGGTATTGTTGTCCATGAGATTGCCTTCCACGTAGAAATGCGACGCCGCGTCGGTGTCTCGCGCGAAGGCGTGGTTCGTGTCGCCGGTGCCCGGTCCCCGGATGCCATAGTTTCCCACCCAGTTCACGTAGTACTCGTCGCCGCCATAGGCAAACCGGTCCTGAGGGTTGTAAATCACATTGTTGACGAAGTCCAACTCCATGATCAGGTCCTGGCTTTGCTGCAGGCGGGGATTACGGCTCTTATTGTGCGCATAGAGGTTGTGGGCGTAGGTATAGGTTCCACCATTGAGCAAAGATCCGTAGCTGTGGTCGAAGAGCCCCTGCGTCATCGTCGACCACTGGACCGTGACGTTGTCCGAGTCGTGCGTCGACGAAATGCTCTCGTCGACGGTCCAGGAAGTCGTGACGTGATCGATGATCACGTTCGAGGCAGTCTGCACCCAGACGCCGTCGGCATTGGCGGCCGCAGCCCCAGGCCGCACGCGAATGAACTGCACGATGACGTTCTCGATCGGATCGACCACGTTGTCGTTGTTGAACAATGGGTTGATCCGCAGCCGGTTCCCAGCCAACGTGATGCCGCCGCCCGGAGCCGTTTGACCGGCGATCGTAATGTTGTCCTTGCCGTTGAAGTCCAAACTTGAAGCAAGGTTGATCGTCCCTGCCACGTCGAAGACGATGGTGCGGCCGGAGACGGGTGCGTTCTGAATTCCGAAACGCAAGCTGCCTGCGCCGGAGTCGTTGAGATTCGTCACCTTGTAAACGTCGCCGCCACGCCCGCCACTGATGTTCTTCGCCACGCCTTCGGCGCCGGGAAACGCCAGCAACTGCCCAAATGCGGGCGACGCTGCAATCGTCGCCACGAAAATGGATGCCAAAACTTCCACGGCCAAAGTGCGCATGTTCGCCTGGACCAGCGTGAATTCAACCGACCTGAATTGAACGCGAACGAAAGCGTATTCGACCGCTAATTCCCATAGTTCATCCTACTTGCCGGCACATTGCGGCCAAGCAGCCGGTTTTGCAAAAGCTGTCCCTAAAGCCGCAATTACGGATGAAAACTGAACGGACACACGGCTGGGTGAAAACCAACTTCTCCCTGGATCTCACCCGACGCTGCGCCTCTCGCGCACGCCGATTGACGGCTGACTAACCGCGCCGGGCGGTCCAGGCGGCTACAATCGTCAACGATGCGAGCAGCAGCGATGCGGGCTCCGGAACGGCCGCGCCACCTGCACTTAGACTCGTGGCGCCGTAGTTGGTCCGCCAAAGGTTGTATTGGGCCATGCCGATCGCGCCGCCGGCTGTGTCGTTCGGGAGTGAGCCAGCCGGGGCGCCCTGATTGTCACGCCAAATGACGTAGTCAGCCGTGTCGACGACGCCGTTGTTGTTGTAGTCGCCAGGCAATGCCGCGGCGACCACCTGATAGACGGTCTTAAGCCAATTGGCCTTATCCCAATCGATGACACCGGCTCCGGCGCCCGCGGTGGGACTGGTGACAATCGCCTCGAGGGCGCTGGGGTCGTGCATCGGCGGCGCCGGATAGGGACGCTCGCCGTCTGGCGTGTTCCATGAGAATGGAATGATCGGCGCTTGGAAGGGTCCTAAAGGGCTGCCGGGATCCGTACTGTCACCGCGCACATAGGTCGTATCGCCATTCTCTTCGTGGTAGATGTAAATTGTATCCTCGGCTTTGATCTCGCCGGTGTAAACGGGATTGCTGGGATCGGTCTGGTTGTTGCGTAACGGATAGTTGGTATCGATGTAGACCGATTTCTCCACCAGCATCGAACCGTTCTCGGTGGAGATGCTGCCGTTAATCGGAGGCTTGAAGTTGTACGTATTGTTCAGTGTCAGTTGATCCGCTGGGCTGAGCGTTTCCGCAATGTCGTCACGCAGCCGGCGGGCTTCCAGCACTCCCGTGGCATCGGCATAGGTGTTGTAACTGTGGACCATACCCCCGGCCAGACGCGGCAGTCGGTCCCAGGCATTGATATACCACTGATGGTGGAACGTGACGGTCGAATTGACGTTGTCCGGATGCAGGGAAAGCTCGCCAATGGCGTGCAACTTGCCTGGCCCCTGCATGATTTGGACGATGTCCTCCTCGCTGTAGCCACGGGTGCGCAGGAAGTTGTACATCGGGTACGAGCCCTTGTCGGCCGCCAAGGCATTGATCTGCTGCCGGACAAAGCTGTTGGGATTGGTCGCACCGTCATCACCGGCATACTTATTCCAGGAATAGGTGATATTGCGCGCCCCGCCTTTGGTGTCGACGATGCCGTCATAGGCCTTGGTGAAAGTGCAGTGGTCGACCCAGACATGGTCTACCGTGCCACCACCCACGCCAAGCGTGATGAAATCCCAATTGTTCTTGTCGTAGTCGCCCTTGCTTTCTTCGTCCCACTCCCACAGCTCGTCGAATGTCAGGTTGCGAATGATGATGTTTTTCGTAGCCTTGATGTTGAAGCTGCCGTGACGAATCGTGGAACCATTGGCTGAGAAAATAGTCAAACCACCGTTCTTGGGATTGATGGTAATGGAACTGACTCCGGTCTGCTTAAGGACGGGGTGAAGTTTCGGCGCAATGGCAGAAATGAATGGTGTTGATGCCATTTCCCGCACCTCCGACCCGACCTCGTTCCAGCCCAGGTCGAGATCGTTCATGATCTCGATCACTTTCACCCCCATGTTCTTGTTCGCCATGCTGAGGGCCTCGGCGAATTGAAAGGGGGTGTAGACCTTCCGGTAACCCGGATCGGTTTCACTGATGACACCACCCCCAGTGACGGCAGTCCCTTGCGCAGCAAATCCCGTGAGATCGTAGAGAGGGTTAGGAGTAGCTGCTGAGACCGGCGCGACGGCCGCCATCGACACAGCCGCAACTAGCGCAAATCTGACCATGATTTCCATAACAAAATGACTACCGGCGACGGCACAGACCGGTAATGCGGAATGTCAGCGTCCCCACCCACATGGTCGCGGCGATTACGATGGCCACAGGCAGCGTGCACGGTTCTGGCACGGCATGGCTGTAAAGAGCTGTGGCGGAGCCGCTGCCGGTCCCGTTTCCAAAGTGCGACCGCCACAAATCGTAATGGTCTTGTCCGATCGGGCCGGTGAGAGTGCCGCTGTTCGGCAAGGTAGTGCTCAATCCTTCCTTTTCGCGCCAGATGACGTAGTCGGCGGCGTCGACCTTGTTGTTTTGATTGAAGTCGCCGAGCAACTCGACGGGGGCCGATGTCGAGCGCAACTGGATCACGCTCGTGGCGGGGCGATCGCCGCCCGTTGTCACGGCGGCTGGCTCAAAAAGAAACGTCAGCCAGCGACTCGTGCTGTCGATCGCGACGGTTGCCCCGACGTAGTTGTAGGCCGTCGATCCGTCAGTCGCGGCCATCCATGTGGTGAGAGTTGTGTCGACGTTCGTGGTCGGATTGGCCAAAGTGGAGGTAAGCGTATAGTCACCCGCGTTGCGCGCATCGGTGTCGTTCCCAAGTCCGATGTAGATTTTTGCTGTATCCACTTTGGCGCCAGCTTGCACTTCATTGCGGTAGAACGGCACCACAAATACTTCATAGTTTCCCGCGGCGAGCCCTTTGATGCGAAAGCCGGCTGTCCTGCCATTACTGCCATTAACGAGTCCTGCCTCGTACAGATTCGGTACGTCGTAGACTCCGGAGGCCGTGGTGAAGTCTCGCGTCATGAAGGCGACACCGCTATCGCCATTCCAAGCGTTACTGCTGCTGGTGCCGCCGCTGGCGTCGAACGTCAACGTCGGGCCGTTGCTACCGTCCGCCAGGAGTATGGGAACGGTGGTAGCGTCCGTCTCAACGCTGCCTGCCGCATTGAGCGTGTTATTCGTGAGATTGTTCCAGGTTCCCGCCGGCCCGCTGGGAGTGGCGGGGCTCGTTTCCGTGGTGCCGGCGTAGGGCGTGGCGCTGAAATTGAGGTTGATCAATTGCTGCGCCGAGGCCGACTGTGCCACCAAGGCGATGAAGCATAGTAGTAGAATCAAAGTGACAAGCGGTCTGCTCCGCATGCGTTTACCTCTACCCGAATAGCATCGTAGTTGCGAGACGAAGACACTGCCGCAGCTTGACCTGCAATCATGTTAATCCAGGCTGCAGGCCGATCGTGGAACCATTATTGCAAAATAATTCTCCAAACTCGCAATTCACTCATTGCTCCTCAAGCCGCCGCGGCTCCACATCGTCGCCGCCGGACAATTGCCACAAGCGCGCTCAGCACGACGAACGACAGGCACGTTGACGGTTCGGGGACGGCTGAGTTGCCGTTGCCAGCGACAAGACTGGCCGTGCTGCTGCCAAAGTACATGTTGCCAAAATTGGCCCGCCATTCGTCATATTTCACTTGCGTGCCAATGGCCTCGCGCCACACGACGTAGTCGGCCGCGTCGACTTTGCCGTCGTTGTTGAAATCACCAAGATTTGCGAGGGCAGTGCCAACTTTGAGGACGACGTCGAAGTTCGTCGTCTTGTCCAATTGCAGCATCGCATTGAAACCGCCGAAGGTGCCGCTTGCCGTTCCGAGTGTGGCGGTAAAGGCTGATAGCGCGTCGAACAGCACGTAGTCGGTGTTGGCCGTCACCCCGCCCAGATTCGTAAACGTGAAATCGCTAAAGTCGAGCGTGCCCAGGTCCAGCGCGGTACTCGCATTGCTGATGACAACCTTATCGCTGGCTGCGGGCGTATCGAGCTCGAACTTGAATCCGCCCGAGTTCACTCCCGCGAGATTCAGCCCGCCAGTTCCGAGGTCGAATGTCAGCGTGCCGGCCGAGGCGCCGGGCGCGAGACTGCCGCCGGTGGTTACGACGACGTTCGCATTGTTCGTGGTAATCGAGCCGTTGCCGCCCAGCGTGCCGCCGGGATTGACCGTGTAGGCGCCTCCGCCCGTATGCGTGCCGTTGACGGCGAGCACGCCGCCGTTGACGAGCGTGGTGCCGGTGTAGGTATTGGCCCCCGCAAACGTCTGCGTACCGGAGCCGGCCTTCACGAGCGACATCATGCCGGCACCACCGCCGAGTACACCGCTATAAGTGGTGCTCGTCGTGCCGTTGATCGTGAGCGAGCTGGCGTTCGCGGCGCTATTGTTCTGGATGTTCCCCGGCACGGCGTCCGTGGTCCCAGACAACGATCTCACTGTCTGGCTGAAACCATTCATGTTAAGGACCGCCCCGAGCGAGGCGTGCCCATTCACGGCGAGCGGCGTCGTGACCGGCAATGTATTATGCGCGCCCAGGATCATTGTGCCGCTATTGATGGTAGTCGTGCCCGAATACGAGCTTTGACCTGTCAGCGTTTGGTTTGAGGCACCTGTGGCTGCTAAAATAAGGCTGACGTCACCGGTAACGACCGCTCCTGAAGAGCGGTTGCCGCTCGCCGGAGTAAACGTCAGCGTCACCGGAGTTGCGCTGCTGTTGATAATTGTGCCACCAGCGCCGTTGCTGGAGCCGGCGATGTCGTTCGATGCCAGCCCTTCAAGATTTGCTGTCATCGACTTGCCGTTGACATCTAACACAGCGCCGTCGGCCACTTTCCACGAGCGGTTGGAAGACATGGAAAAATTTGGGCCAAGTTTAAGCGTGCCGCCTTGAACTAGCACCCCTTTCGACGATACCGAAACGGGCGCATCCAGCATGACCGTTCCAGGCCCGTTGATCGCTGCGGCACCAAAGCTGGCCGCGCCTGTGATCCCACCAGTCACGGTGATATTGCCAGGTCCGCCAAAAGTCCAGCCGCGCTCACCTGTACCGGCAACAGCGAGCGTGGTTTCGATCGTGACGCCCGCGGTATTTGTCGAAAGGATGACCCCGTCCCCGGCGGCTGCAGTGGTATGCGTCAGCGAGCCGCCGGTTAGCGTGATCGGCGAATCGCCCGAAAACAACAGTCCGTTTACGGGATTGAGCGCAGTACCGGTGTTCGTGACGATTTGTGGCGATCCGCTCGCATTGTTCAACTGCAAGGAGTTGGACTGGACACCGGTGATCGCAGTCGCTCCCGCGAGATCGAGTCGCACGTTGTCGACGCTGGCGGCGACCGGATACGCCGTCGTCTGCTCGCTGGAGTTCAAGGCGCGCACGCCGTTCGCAGTATCGTAAGTGGCGAAACCGGTGCCGGGGCCGGTCGGGCTGGAATCGTACAGTCCACCGCGGAAGATAGCCTTGTCTGGTGTGTTGGGTGTGTCGGTACCAAGGGCTCCATAGGTCGTGGCGGCCGCCGCCACGTTCGACGCCGTCGGCGCCGTCGTAAACACAATGTTCGAAGTGCCGGCCGTGGGAGTGCTGAACGCAGTGGTGCCAAGATTCGTGCCGCGGAACAGCATTGTCGCATAAATCCCGCGAGCGCCGATGCTGTCGGCCGTAAGCATCGTGTTGGATGCTGGATCGGCCGCGAGCGACACCGTATCTCGGCCTCCCAGGACCGCCAGCGGACCCACGACCTGGCTGCGGTTTCCGGCATTCGTGCCGCTCATCCGCAGCTCGCCGTTATTCAACGTGAGCTGTTGAGGCACGCCGCCGCCGAACCCCTGCGGAAGCTGACCAGTTGTGCGTAAGTCGATCGTGCCGCCTTGAATCAGCGTCTGGTCAAAGTAGTGAGCGGCGCTGGTGAGCGTCAGTATCCCGGCACCCTGCTTGGTCAAATTCCGGCCCGCCGCCTGAAGATCAATCGCTCCACCGATTGTAAGATTGTTTCGCCGGGCAACGATCGTTCGACTGGCTCCCGACGTAACGCTGCCATCACCCAAATTCAGATCGCTACTACCAACAAAGGTGATGACAGCGTTACCGATCGTAATCGCGCGATTTCCAGGGAGCGTGATGGCGCTCCCGCTAGTGTTATCGAAGGATGAAGTGCCGCTGAAATTGAGTATGCCGGCTCCCGTGCCCAGCGCGTCGGCATGGCCGATATTTAACCGTCCGCCGGCGTTGAGCGTTGTTCCACCCGTGAACGACGTATTCGCCCCGTTGATCGTCAGCATGCCGTTGCCGCCCCGAGTTAGCGTATCCGAGCCGGAAATGACACCACCCGCCACCAATGTCGAGGCCCCACCGACGGTCCAAGCTTGACTTCCCACCAGACTGATCGGGGCGCTGACCGTGCTGGCGCCGGGAACCGTGGAATTGACAGTGATGCCGCCCGTGCCGAGCGTCAGCTGAGTTCCCGCGACCGTGTAACCGGGCGTTCCGAACTGCAATCCCAGCGCCCCCAGCGGATTGGAGCCAATCGTCACCGTGCCGCCCTGGGCGCCGGCGAGGATTGCAGTATCCGTGGCGCCAGTGGTGTCGGTCCACTGGATATCGGTGGCGCCGTCATACCAGTTTGCGGTGGTGCTTACGTCCCACGTGCCGCTGCCGCCATAGAACGTGCTCCCCGAAAGCGTGGGGTCCCAATTGAGATCGACCGCGAAGGCAGGAACGGCAAGAACGACGACGGAGACGAAGCCGAACGCGATCACCGTCCTTGTGACCGACCAATTGCGGAGAGACAGCATAGTGATTCCCCCTGGAAGTATCCGAACTCTTGAGTTGTAGC
>JBIOWO010000354.1:0-39994 GCA_044868555.1 Lacipirellulaceae bacterium
AAAACGACTCCTGTCCTTGCGGACAGGAGTCGTGAGAATTTCATTTCTCTCGGACTGCGAAACTAGTTGCAACCGCAACCCGAATCGCAACCGCAGCTCGGCTCGCAGCCACAGCTGGCTTCGCAACCGCAACCGCAGTGGTTCCGGTGGAACAGGCCACGCAGGCAGCCCAACAGCGGGCAGCAAGGACGGCTGCAGCAGGACGATTCACAGCAGCAGTTGTCTTCGCAACCACAGCTGGGCTCAGCGGCACAGGTCGCTTCGCAGCTCGGCTCAGCGGCACAGCTGGCTTCGCAAGCGCAGCTCTGCTCGCAGCAGCAGCTGGCTTCGCAGCAGCAGTTGTTGTGGCGATGGAACATGCCACGCAGACCGCCGAACAAGCAGCAGCCACCGCCGCAGCCCGAATCACAGCCACAGCTCGGCTCACAGCCGCAGCTCGGCTCACAAGCACAGCTCGACTCACAGCAGCCGCCGCAGCCGCCGCCGCACAGGCCGAAGAACGCATTCGCGTTTCCGGCGCTGCCGAGCACCAAGGCGACGCTCAGCGTCGCAAAGGCAAATACACGGTTCATCTCAAGACTCCTGAAATAACGGGGAGGGAAACACACGCGTCGCCTCGGCCGACGGATGGCGAGAGGTCGGAGATGGGAGGCTAGCCACACACCAGTCCTCCGACCTCGGACCTCTGACCCGCGGGCCACAGACATGACGCTCCATACGTCGTCATGTGCTATCGTCTCCCCCGTTTTGCTAGCTTCACTGATCGCTAGAGTTTGCCCAATGAGAACGAAGTTGACGCCTGTGTCGTTCCGAACGTGACGATTGCGAGGGCTACGACAGATCGTCACGCCCAACGATCGATCCATGCTGAATAGCCGGGGCAGTCAGGCCGCGGGTTCATGCGAGTACGACGTCGCGCGACTGTTGCGCTACCACTCGTCGCCCGCACTGCGAGCCATGAGAATCGCCCCGATGACCAGCAGCGGCACAAGCACGCACACGGCTTGAGCTACAAATGCTCGCGCGCCCGTCAGCCGCGCCAGTGGCCCCGTGCAGCAGATCCACAACGCGAGCGGCGTGAACGGAACGATGAGCAGCGGCCAAAGCGGCGGCGTCGGATAGATGAACCCAGTGAACGCGTAGCCGCCGACCAGCACCGCGTACGGCAGTCCGATGGTTCGCCAATCGGCCGCTCCTGGCGTAAGCCAGCTTGCAATGCCGCATCCCAACAGCGCACCAACGGGCAGCGCCGCGAGCCGGCCGAACGTTTCGCTCACTTCCGCCAGGATCAGCAACGCACTGGCGGCTGCCGCGCACAGAAGCCATACGGGGAAAGTCCGCCCCGGCAGCTTCGTGGCGAGTGGCTCGACCAGCATAGTCAACAGTGCGATGCCGGTCGCGACGGCGGCGATTTGCATCGGCCGCGTGGCCGCCAAATCGTCCCACGTCGGAACGACCTTCCAGGCAGTCAGAGCGGCCAGGTGCGCGATCGCGATCCAGCGCTCGCCGACGGTCACCCCGGCGGCGTGCGTCAATCCGCAAGCGAAAGCCGCCAGCAGCCCCAGGTAGGGAATCCAATCCCAAAACTGGGCGGGCAGGAGCGACTTCGTCGTCGGCGACAAAGCCATGCCAATGAATACTGCCAGCGCGAAAGCTGCCGGCAATTGGTACCGGTTTCCGGCGTCGGACGGCAGCAACCAGCCGACCGCGAAATACAGGCCGAATGCCACCGCTGCCGGCAGAAGACCGGAATACAGGGCGATCTCAATAACCGTTTGCGCGCTCAACGCAGTGCCATTCTCACGAAATATAGCCCGGCCATCCTGGCCGGCATTACATTCCCGCAGCATTCAACCAAGCTTCGCGCTGCGGAGAATCGACCCAAGATGGGTCGGCTATGTTCCCGATCCGCCACTGAGTCGCTCATTCCACTTCCACTTTCGGCGTCGGCTTGCCCACGGTGACGGTCATCGCCACGTCTTCGACAATCTGATCCGGACCGAACGTCAACCCGAAGTCCGACCGCTTCAACTTGAACTTGCTGGTGAGCACGGCGCCGGCGTCCGTGACCTTCATCTCGGCCGGAAACGTGACCGGCTTCTTCGCATCGCGAATCGTGAGGTCGCCGGTGATCTTGTACTTGCCGGCGGCCGCATCGGTCGCCTCGATCTTCGTCGACTTGAACGTGGCCTTTGGGAATTGCCGCACAGCAAAGAAATCGGGGCTCTGTAAATGTCCGGTGAGCCGGCCGATCGGCGTGATCAATGAACCCGTCTCAATCTCGACACTGGTCGCGGTCGGCGTTTTCGTCGCCTCGTCGATCGCCAGTTCGCCCTTGAACCGGGTGAAGTACCCGGTCCGCGGATTCGGCTCCGCGCCGGCGTGCGTCCCCACAAACTGGATCGTCGTATTCTTGGGCGTCAGAGCCGCCTTGCCCTTCTCAACCGCGACCGGCACCGGCGCCGGCTCTTTCTTCGCGGCAGTCTTGGCATCGCTCTCGGCTGTAGCTTGCGCCGCCGCAAAATCAGCCTGCCCGGCCAGGACCAGGGCCAGAATCCCAATCATCAAGTGCGAAACTCTCATTACAGTAGTTCCTGAATTCGAGGAAAGTGGTGTGCCAACAAAGTAGTGTGCCAATAGTTCGAGAGGCGTCCCCAGCGTGGTCCCCGAGTCTAAAGGGCCAGTCCACAAGTCGTCAACTTTCCCAGCTTGCTCAAGCTGCGCTGTTCGCCGGTGTGGACGTGTCCCCTTCGAAGGGGACAGCCAGAATTCGATGCTCGGCGAGTGATCGAGTTTTGTCAGGTGGTTCGGACGACATAAAAGTCAAAACGCTGTGGCGCTCGGGGATTTTTGAGTTTTGGAAATCGATCGTTTCTTGAGCACTCGGCGCAAGTCGTTGGCGCCCTGCGAGTTGAGGGGGCTTCGCGACGGGGCGCGAGTTGGGAAACTCGATTTTTTGGTGCCAAAACTCATATTCCTCGGGATCCGCGCGCATTATGTCCGCGGACGTGCATTTGGCCGTCCAGAATTGGAAGCAAATTGTCAAAGAACTGAGCCGAACCACCGCGCGCAGCGGCAGCGACGCCGATGGGCTACGCACCAATGCGGAACGTGGTCATGCGTACATTATCGCATGGTCAGGGTAGCAGATTGGCCGGCGGATGCAACCGGGAAATTTGGCCACGCTGATGCGGGCCAGACGCATTTGCTGTGGGTGGCGCGATTAGTAGCCGTTGCAAAACCGGGGGCAAGTGCCCAACGGCTAATCGGATCAGCCGGAACGCGCTAGCGTCCGGTTCTTTCGGGCCGGCCTTGGGAAATCGTAAGCATAGATCGGCCTCCGAAGCCGCCGGCCGGGGCAATTATGCGAGCACGCTCATTTTCTGGCTTGACGGCGCGGGCACGGGTGCTAGAATATGAGCGTGCTCATAAAAGAAATAGCGGATTGGCAGGCGTATGCGAGTTACAGCTGAAACCAAGAACGCCACACGGGCTCGGATCCTTAAGGTGGCCCAAAAGCAGTTTGCCCAGCGTGGGTTCGAGGCCACGACTACCCGAGACATCGCCCGCGCAGCGCAGATCGCGGCCGGTACGCTCTTCAATTACTTCCCTACGAAAGAGTCGATTGTCGACTGCCTGGTCAGCGAGACGTGCGTCGACGTTGCCGAGGCTTTTGCGACAGAGACGGACCACAGATTGTCGTTGTCGGCCGGGTCGGAGCCTAGCGATGCAGATGTGTTTGCTGCAGAGGCTCAATCGTTGGAAGAAGAGCTGTTCGCCCATATCGCTATCACGCTGCGGAAGCTCAAGCCGTATCGCAAGTACTTGTCGGTGGTGTTGGAAACGTCGCTGTCGCCGCTAACAGTCGGTCACAACACGGAGAAGCCGTCGCTGCGCGTTACGCATCTGGAAACCGTTGGCCAGATTGTGTCTCGTCACTTACAGCCGGAATCGCTCTCATCGGTGGCGATCCAATTGTACTGGACGCTCTACACGGGCATCCTTGCCTTCTGGTCGAACGATCGATCGCCGCGTCAGGAGGACACGCTGGCGCTGGTGGACCAGTCGCTGGCGATGTTTGTTGGTTGGCTTACCGAACCGGGTCGTTCCAACAAAGTAGTCCATCCGCAAGACGACTCCACGGGAAACGGAGGATAGTATCATGCCGTCGGTTGCCGAGCTTGTAGCTGCTTTGCCCGAAATGGCCGACGTGTCGACCGTCCGAGAGCGGGCCCCGTTGCCCGATCTGCTGGAGGCCTGGTCGCAGCGTCCGGTCCCGGTGGGCCGTTTTCGCCGCCTGGGGACGCTTGGAACGCTCCAGGCGAAAATTGGCGTGGCGTACTTGTTCTACTGGCTGCGGGGCTGGTTCAACGACGCCGACGAGAACAAGCGGTTGCTGGCGGAGACCCATTGGCGGACTGCCGTACGCCTGCTGGATTCGATGAGCTACCTGCGTGGGGCCGCCATGAAAGTCGGCCAAACGCTGGCCAACTTCCCCGACGTCGCGCCCAGCGAGTTTGTCGAAACCCTCGGCCAGCTCCATTTCGACGCGCCCCCCATGCACTGGTCTTTGCTGAAAGAGATGGTGTTCAACGAGCTGGGCGACGACCCGGAGAATCTGTTTGCATCGTTCGACAAGCGGGCATTTGCGGCCGCCTCGTTGGGGCAGGTCCATCGGGCGCGGCTGAAAACGGGCGAGGAGGTGGCAGTCAAGATCCAGTATCCGGGCATCGCTCGCACGATTCGCGAGGACGTGCGCAATCTGATGTTGTTTATGTTGCCCGGGCGGCTCAGCCGAGACTGGGAGAATACCAAGGAGCAGTTCGACGACATGCGACTTCGGCTCGAGCGCGAATCCGATTACGAGCAGGAAGCGGCCATGCTGCAGCGGGCGAGGCGGATGTTTCGCGAGGACGATGGCATTGTCGTGCCCCGCGTGTTTCCGCAGTTTTCGACGGCCCGCGTCCTCACGATGGAACGAATCGGCGGCGTGCATCTCGACGAGTTCGTCGCCACGAATCCCTCGCAGGAGCTCCGCAACGAATTCGCTCGAAAAATGGTACGGTCGTGGTACCGGCTGCTGTTCACGGGCCGGTTGTTGTACGCCGATTTTCATCCGGGCAATTTCTTGTTCATGGACGATGGCCAATTGGGCCTCATCGACTTTGGCTTCATGGTGGAGCTCGACGACGGTTTATGGGAGCTATTTCGCAAGATGGACCGGGCGCTCACGACGGGCCGGCGGGAGGACCGCATCGCGGCCATGAAGGAATGGTCGTGGATCAGCGACGACCCGGCGGACCAGGATCGGCTGCGGCTCAGCGAGGAATATGCCGACTGGAGTTGGGGGTCACGCTATTGCGGTGGCGAATATGATTTCGGCGACGAGACTTGCTTTCGCCGCGGCGTCGATTTGTTCGCCGAAATGGTCCGCAAGCGCTACTCGCGCAGCCGCCCCTGCACACCGGTGATGGCCAGACATCAATTTGGTTTTTACTCAATCCTCTACCGGCTGAAGGCGAAGATCGACATCGCACCACTCGCCGAAGAAGAAGTCCGCGCCACCGGCTGGGACCGCAGCGATTATGCACCGGCCAGATAGCGGTTTGCCTGGCAGCGCCAACGACAACACCTGTCGCCAGTTACGGCCCGTGTGGCGGCGATTGGATGAGGACTCTGCCGCGAGGCCCGGTGCGCGGTGCAACGCCCGCTCGCACGTCCCGATTCTCCAACCGCACGATGTTTGACAGCCGGCGGCTGCCCTGCTCGGGCGTGTACCAGCGTTCGGCGAGATAGACTTCGATCGGCCAGCGGTCGCGGAAGTCGAGGGTCAGCCGATCGGCGATCGTGAACTCGCGCTCGCCGTCGGGCAGCGTAAACGGTGTGTCGATGCGATGCGGGCCGTCGGTTTGCACCACCCACACGAGCGTGGCGCCCTGTTTCAGCTTGAACGCCTCGTAGGCCTGCCGGCCTTCGATGCGAATTTCCAAGGCGAATGGTGTGACTCCGTAGACGCCGACGCCCGTGACCTCGAAATTGTCATCGTCGCGCGGCGGGGACACGGGTTGCGGGACCGCTGGCGACGGGCTTTGATCCGTTAGCTTCGGTGTGCTCGGCGGCGGCGCGGCGACCTGGTCGGGCTTGCCGTTCGTCGTTGGCCGTTGGTCAGGCGCCGGCCGACTCGTTTGCGCCGTTTCTTGCGTGCCGCCGTTCGACCACGTGATCGCGGCCCAAACGATCAGCGCGCCTACAGCGGCGGACGCCGCCAACCACGACGCAACTCGCCGCCACCTGGCGGTAGCAGTCATGGCTGCGCCGAGCGCCTTGCGGACTGACGCCACGTCGCGATACCGCCGCTCGGGGTCACTCTCCAGGCAGCGGAGCGTCACGGCGTCGAGCGCCGTCGGCACCTGGGCCAGTTGCGACGGCGGCGCGAACCGGCCCCGCGGCAACTGGCCGGTCAGCATTTCGTACAGCATCACGCCGATCGAAAAAATGTCGGCCCGCGCGTCGATCGCCTTGGTCGGCGTCATCTGCTCGGGTGCCGCGTAAAACGGCGTCCCCACGACGAAACCGGTTTTCGTCAAATGGAAGCCCGGCTCGGTGTCGCCGATGAGCCGCGAGATGCCGAAGTCGACCACCTTCAGGTCGTCGGCGTAGCCATGCGACTCGAACAGCACGTTCTCCGGCTTCAGGTCGCGGTGCAAGACGCCCATCGTGTGGGCGTAGGCGACGGCCTCGCAGATTTGGTCCGCAATCCGCACGGCCGCCTCGTAACCAAGCCGCGGGCCGCGCAACACGTCGCGCAGTGTTGGCCCCGGCACAAATTCCATCACCAGGTACGGCCCCACGTCGATCGCGCCGTAGTCATACACGGTGACGATTCGCGGGTGCTTCAAGCGGGCCAGCAATTGCGCCTCGCGCTCGAATCGCTGCGCGGCGTCGGCGATGCCGCTCGACCGACCGTGCAACAGCTTGATCGCCACGGGCCGATCGAGGCTCTTCTGGCGAGCCCGGAACACCCAGCCGGCCCCTCCCCGGCCCAGCAGCTCGCAAAACTCGTACTGCGGCAACTGGTGGTTCAGGTGCTCGATGTCGGGCGTGACGCCGACGTCGCCGAAACGGCCGAGCGCCGGATGGTCCACCGTGCTCAAATTGGCCACGGCGGCGGCCATCAAACACCGCGGGCACAATCGGCCCATGTGCACCTCGGGCGTAAAGGGCAGGCCGCATTCAGGGCAAACTTCAACGGCGGTGTCGGGAGGCTTGGACATTGCGGGCACGGGGCCGATAGCAGGGAGCAGGGAGCCGGGAGCAGGGAAGCATCCTGTACGGAGTACGGAGTACACAGTACGGCGCGGGATGCAGAACGGCAGCCGTTCGACTCGGAACTTCCCGTCTCCACTATTTGAGTTTAGACTCCGGTGCCGCGGCCGCCAAACGGCTTCTCACAGGCCCGCCGCCGGCTCGTCATCATTCCGACAGCCGCAATTCCGGCCAGCAGCATCGTCCGCGGCTCGGGAACCACGGTGAATCGCAGATAGTCCAGGTCGCCGAACGGATCGTCCGGCGGGTAAGCCAGCGCCCACGCGATCTGGGGCGCTTCGACGGTCATCGTTTCAAATTGGCCTTCGGCCAGCGGCGCCGTCAGGTAGCTGTCCAATAACACACCAGTTGACGAATATGCCTCCAGCAGCCCGCGGTACGTGTTGTCGAAGAATCCGCTCGCAATGTAATCGATCTGGATGCTGGTCGCGGGCGAATGAAAATCCATGCGAAAAGTGCGATCCGAGTTCCAAAACCGAACGCCGGTCCCGTGGGCAAAAACTTTGTTGCCCGTCGACGCATCGCCCAAGTCCTCACGGGCAACTACGTCGAACGTCGGCCGATTGTCGTCAAATGCTCCTGTTGAAAGCGTGACGTGAGGCGAGATGTTGTTCAACAATTGACCTTCGGCGTAATCGTCCGGCTCGATGACGGTCTCGGTGCCAGGAAACGGCGCCGACCAAGCTGTGTGTGCCAGACTGCCGACGAGTAGTGCGACGGTGGCTGCGCTGCGGCAACATGCGTTTCCGATCGTGATTCGCTTCATTAGTCGGGCCTCGGTTTGAGTGGTGCAGGGCGGACAATCTGGTCCGTCGATTGGCGGAGACGGACCGGATTGTCCGCCCAGCAATTAGAACAGGCTCCGGCCCGAAACGTTACACGCGGAGGGCCGAAAAGAGGCGGCGAATTTCGTCTTCCAGCAAATCGTCGCGGTCGAGCGTGGCGGCCACTTGCTCGCAGAGAAGCTCGCGAAACTGTCCTCGCAGCCGATGCACAGCCGTTTTGACGGCCCCCTCGCTCATGCCCAGCTCCTCCGCCGCCGACGCATAGGACGGGGTCGGTTCTGCGCCCACCAGATACTTGCTCAGCACGGCAAATTGCTTCTCCTTACCCGCCGAGTTCCAGTCGGCCGCCAGCCGGCTGAATACCTGCCCGATGAGCTCGACCGCCCAGTCGCGCTCGAACTGCCGTTGGGCGGTGAGCTCGTGGGCCGGCTCGTGCGCGAACCGGGCGTCGGCCGCCCGAAAATCAAGCGACACGGGCCGTCGGCCGCCACCGCGCTTGGCAGCGCTCGTCCGCTCGACTTCGCCAGCCAGGTAATTTCGCAGACAGACCAGCAGAAAGTTGCGGAACCGGCCACGCCCTTCCTGGACGTGACTCAGCGAGTTTTTCTCCAACAGGCGGGCCATGAACCCTTGCAGCAGGTCCTCCGCCTCGTGCTGGTTGTACCCCTGCCGCCGGATGAACCCATACAGCGGATACCAATACGCCTCGAGCAGCTCGGCCAAAGCCGCGTCGCGCACCGCCGAATCGCGGTCCCCCGCCTGAAGCACGACCGTCCAACGCGTGGTGCAGAAGTGAGTTGGACCGGTCATGGCGAGAAACGCAATAATCGTGTCGTTGGGCGAAAGGTTCCATTATAGTCACCGCTCCCGGACGAATTTGTTCAGGAGGATTGATTCATCATGACGGATATCGGCCTGCCCGAATGAGTTCGATGCGCTCCATGATCCGCTCAGGAGAATTGAGTTGGAGGAACTCAACTGTCGTCCGGCCTTCCGCCGTCCGGCCGCTGATTCGCGGACCATCGAGGCGAAAATGATCCGGCCAGGACTGTTGCCGCGGATCGAAGAGCCGCACAAACTGACGCGATTTCGGGTCGATCGAGCCAATGTCGCTCGATTTGCGTCGATTACACGGCAGACAAGACAGTGCAAGGTTGGCGAGTATCGTCTGGCCGCCGTGCTTCTCGGAGATCACATGGTCCACTTGATGGCGAGAGACTGCGTCGTCCTGATGGATCAGGCAATACTCGCAACGATTCCCAGCCCGCCGAGAAACCTCTCGGCGGACGGCGGCCGTAGGGCGCGTCACGGCTGTTGCTTCTCCCGCACGCGGGCCTTAAGAAGTCGGACCACATGCTCGAAGTGCTCGAATGCGTCCAATTCGGCCGATTCTTGCGGCGTGAGCTTGCCGCTGCGATTCTTCGAAAGCAAATCGTCCACGCGCCGCTGCTTCTCGCCGGAAAGAGTGAACGACAGAACGTCCTCGGCCTTGGCACTCTTTGCAAGCAGTTCCACGAGGTCGTCGTATACGGGCGGATATTCAACGGTGGACATTGTGTTTTCCTCGATTAGCTAATTCCATTCTAGCTATTCGTCAAGAAACCGCCAGTTCGATTCAACTATCCGTTCCCCCCGATCCGCTCCTTCCCCACCCATTTCCGCAGCACTTCGGGGACGACGATCGAGCCGTCCGCCTGCTGGTAGTTTTCCAGAATCGCGATTAGCGCGCGGCTGACTGCGACCGCCGTGCCGTTGAGCGTGTGCACCAGGTGCGTGCCTTTTTCGCCCTTCACTTTGTAGC
This sequence comes from Lacipirellulaceae bacterium, assembly GCA_044868555.1. GTDB lineage: Bacteria > Planctomycetota > Planctomycetia > Pirellulales > Lacipirellulaceae > JABDGM01. The sequence goes on from JBIOWO010000354.1 coordinate 9,913, forward strand.
GGATATCGAGCCGGCGCGATTGGTAGTCGGTGCAATTCGACGCGCTGGTGACTTCGCCGTATTCACCGTTCTCGCCGCGGCCCGGCATCCACGCTTCGAGATCAAATTTGCGATACGCGGGCCCGCCCAGATCGCCCGTAGCGATATCCAGCACGCGGTACGGAATCCCCAGCCCGTCGAAGATGTCGCATTCCAGGTCGCGGAAATAGTTGTGCATGTCCTCGCTTTGTTCCGGCAGCGTGAACGCAAACATCTCCACCTTGGTGAACTGGTGCACGCGGTACAGCCCGCGCGACGCCCGGCCGGCCGCGCCCGCCTCGGTGCGGAAGCAATGGCTGATGCCGCACAGCTTGATCGGCAGCTTCTCGGCCTCGATCACCTCGCCTGCATACAGCCCGCCCAGCGTGATCTCCGCCGTCGCCACGAGATTCAGGTCGTGGTTCTCGACGCTGTAGATCTGCGTTTCCGGCCCGCGCGGGATGAAGCCAATGCCCTTGAGCACGTCACCCCGCGCGAGGTCCGGGGTCACCATCAGCGTGAAGCCCTCGCGGATCAATCGCTCGACCGTGTATTGCTGCAGCGCGAGCTCCAACAGGGCCGCCTCGTTCTTCAAAAAGTAGAACCCATGCCCCGCGACGCGCGCCCCGCCGTCAAAATCGATGAGCCCATGCTGTTCGGCCAACTGAACGTGATCGAGCACCGGGAACGAAAACCGCCGCACGTCGACGCTCCCGTGCCGCAGGTCCTTGCTCGCGTCCTCGCCGCCGACCGGCGCCTCGGCGTGCGTCAGGTTGGGCATCGCGTTGTGGATCGCGGTGGCCTCGGCCCCGAGCCGCTCGATGTGGGCCGCGATGTCGTCCTTCAGCTCTCGAATCCGCCGCCCCTCATCCTTGCGGGCGTTCCGCTCGGCATCGTCCTTGGCCTGGCCGATCGACTTCGACACCAGGTTCGCCTGCCGCGACAGTTCCTCGACCTCGGCCTGCAACTTCCGTCGCTGCGACTCGACCTCGACAAACCTGGCGACATCCACCTTCACCCCGCGCCGATCGCAGTTCTCCTGCACCAGCTCGGGGTTCTCCAAAATCAAACGTCGATCAAGCATACGAAATCAACCCTGCGAAGCTATGTCAATTATTTCACCACGGAGGCACGGAGGGCACGGAGAAGGACAGGAAATTGCAAAATGCAAATATTCAATTTCCGATTCTGCAATTTGCAATTTGCAATTTGCAGTCGCCTTATCCTCTCTCTGTCCTCTGTGGCTATTCTTTTGATCTACCTTTTCATTTTTCGGACCTTGGCCAGCTCCTGCCACAAGTGTGCGCTGGCCAGCGTGCCGCGGTGGTAATCGTCGAGCGAGAATTTTTCATTGGGGCTGTGCGTGTTGTCATCGTCCTGGCCCCAGCCCAACAGCAGCACGTCCGCGTCCAATTCGCTCGCGAACGTATTCACAATCGGAATCGAACCGCCTTCGCGGATGAACACCGGCGCCCGGCCGAAACCGGCCTCAATCGCCGCGGCCGCCGCGCGAATGAATGGGCTGTCGAGCGACACGACCACGCCCGGCGCACCGTGATGGTCGATGAGCTCCATCTGGATGCCGGGCGGCAACCGGTCTTCCAGAAACTTTCGCAGCGACTCGCCGATTTTCTGCGGGTCCTGGTTCGGCACTAGCCGGAAGCTGAACTTCGCGCTCGCCTTGGCCGGCAGCACCGTCTTCGCTCCCTCGCCCTGATACCCGCTGGTGAGCCCGTTGATATCGCACGTCGGCCGGGCCCAGCGCCGCTCCAGCGTCGAGTAGCCCGCCTCGCCCGACAGGCCGTCGACACCCATCTGCTCCATGAACTCAGCATCGCTGAATGGCAGCGCACGGTGCTTGTCGCGCTCCAATTCGGACAGTGGCGCGACATCGTCGTAGAATCCCGGCACCTGTACGCGGCCGTCTTTGTCCCGCAGCGCGGCCAACAACGTCACCAGCGCATTGGCCGGGTTCGTGACACCTCCGCCAAACGTGCCCGAATGCAAGTCCCGCGCCGGCCCTTGCAGGTTGAGCTGATAGTACGCGATCCCCCGCAGGCCATACGTGATCGCCGGCATGCCGGGCGCAAACTGGCAGCAATCGCTGATCACCACGCAATTGCAGGAGAGCTTCTTGGCATTGGCGGCCACATAGGGTGCCAAATGCTCGCTGCCCACTTCCTCCTCGCCTTCGATCAAGAACTTCACCTGCAGCGGCAGCTTCACGCCCGACTTGATCCAGCCCTCGACGCTCTTCACGTGTGTCAGCATCTGGCCCTTGTCATCGGTCGCCCCGCGGGCGAAGACCTTGCCGTCGCGGACCGTCGGCTCGAACGGCGGCGTCACCCACAAGTCGAGCGGATCGGGCGGCTGCACGTCGTAATGCCCATACACGAGCACAACGGGCGCGCCCGGCACCGGCGGCGACTCGGCGTACACCAGCGGATGCCCCTTGGTCTCGACCAATTCCGTCGTCAAAGAGAGCGACTTGAACTGCGCGACCATCCACTCGGCCGCTCGCCGTATGTCGGGCTTATGGCGCGAATCCGCGCTCACGCTGGCTATCCGCAACAGCGACGACAAATCGCCCTCAAACGCCGACCGATGTTTCTTGATGTATTCGGTTACGCGCTGCATGGCGAATCGCTACTCGTGTAGCTTCCTGGTATGTCCAATGGGCGTACAATATAATGCCCTGCATCGACTTTCACCACCGCACCTGACGCGGAGCCAACGGCATTTCCTGCTCCGGATACCCCTCCACTGCCGGACGGCGGCCAGGAGTCAAAGAATGGACCCCAACGAAACATCCGTCGATCCCCAGTCGCCCGAGTCCGAACAGGAGACTGCCACGGCGACCATGGTTCCGGAGAAGAAGAAGGAGCGAAAGCGTCAGGAGCGCGAGGTGCCGCGCTACCACGTCATGCTCTGGGACAGCGACCACCACTCCTACGAATACGTCGAACGCATGCTCCGCGAGTTATTCGGCCATGCGCCCGAGAAGTGTCATGAAATGGCGGTCGAGGTCGACACCCGCGGCAAGGTGGTTGTGCTGACGACCACGAAAGAACACGCCGAGCTCAAACGCGACCAGATTCTCGCCTACGGCAAGGACGACCTCATCAAGAATTGCACCGGCTCCATGCACGCCACGATTGAATCGGCGTCGTAGAATTGCGGATTTCGGATTGCGGATTTCGGATTGGAATGACTGAATCCGCAATCCGCAATCCGCAATCCGAAATCGACATGAAACTACGCACCCTTACTCTTGGCTGCAAGGTAAACCAATACGAGACTGAGTACGTGCGCGAAGGTTTATTGGGCATCGGTTATGAAGATGCGACCGACGCCGAGCCCGCCGAGCTCTGCATCGTCAACACGTGCACCGTAACTGCCGAGGGCGACTCGAAAAGCCGCCAGGCCATCCGCCGTCTCGCCCGCCGCAATCCGGGCGCGAAAATTGTCGTCATGGGCTGCTATGCCACCCGTGCCCCGGACGACGTCGCCGCCCTTCCCGGCGTGTCGCAAGTCGTGACCGACAAGCGCGAGTTGCCCGACCTGTTGGGCCGCTTCGGCGTCACCGACATCCCGACCGGCATCAGCGGCTTCGGCCGCCGCCACCGTGCGTACGTCAAAGTGCAGGACGGCTGCCTGCTGCGGTGCAGCTTTTGCATCATCCCCTACGTCCGCCCGCAGCTCACCAGCCGGCCCGTCGAACACATCGTCGACGAAGTCCGCCGGCTCGTCGACCGCGGCTTTCGCGAGGTCGTGCTCACCGGCATTCACCTGGGCCACTACGGCATCGAATGGAACCGCCGTGTGCCACTGGCTCCGCCAGTGCCCAAGAGCGAGTGGACTCGCCTTTCACACCTGGTTCGCCAGCTCGCCGCGTTGCCGGGCGACTTCCGCATCCGCCTGTCCAGCATTGAAGCCACAGAAGTGACGCGCGAATTGATCGACGCGATGGCCGATCACCCGCACAAAATCGCCCCCCATCTGCACATCTCGATGCAGAGCGGCAGCGACGCGGTCCTCCGCCGCATGCGGCGCCGCTGGGGCAGCCAGCGCTACATCGACCGCTGCCGGCTGGTGCAGGAAAAGCTCGACCGACCCGCCATCACCACCGACATTATCGTCGGCTTCCCGGGCGAAACGGACGCCGAATTCCAGGAAACGATCGCCGTCGCTCGGAACGTCGGATTCTCGAAAATCCATATTTTTCCGTTCAGCCCCCGCCGTGGCACGCCGGCCGCCGAAATGCCCCACCAAATTCCCAAGCACGTCCAACAGGAACGCTCGCGCGAGCTGGCCGCGGTCGAGACCGAGCTCCGCGACGCCTACTACCGCACGCTCGTCGGCCGCCGGCTACGCGTGTTGGTGGAGACGCAACAGAGCGTCGGTAATTGGCTCGGCACCTCCTGCCGCTACGCCACCGTCGAGTTGCCAGCATCGGCCGCGGACGAAGGCCGCTTTGTCGATGTCACGCCCGCCGAAGTCCGCGGCGACCGGCTCCTCGCCCGCTAAAAAGTAGTAGGCACACTCCGTGTGCCGTAACCGGAGCGGCGATCGGCTTGCCATGCTGATAAGTTGGGCCGCGGTTGTTGATTGTCCTGCGACGGCACGCGGAGCGTGCCTGCTACTTTGGGCTCCTCGCCCGCTAATTCGGCCGGTTGTTCACCGTGCCGGCCACCGCTATAATCGGGCGTTTGATTTTTTGTGTAATAGGCGCTAAGTCGGAGGAAGAGAAAGTGTCCATTCGTGTTGCCATCAATGGCTTCGGCCGCATCGGCCGCCTGACGTTCCGAATCCTGAATTCCCGCCCGCAGGAGTTCGAGGTGGTCCCCATCAACGACCTCACCGACAACAAGATGCTGGCCACGCTCCTGAAGTACGACAGCACGCACCGCCGCTTCCCCGGCACCGTGAGCCACGACAGCGAAAACCTGATCGTCAACGGCAAGAAGATCCGCGCCCTGGCCGTCCGCAATCCGGCCGAGCTACCGTGGGGCGAAATGAAGGTCGACGTGGTCGTCGAGAGCACCGGCATCTTCGCCGGCCGTGCCAAGGACGGCAAGGCGGGTTACGACTCGCACGTCCAGGCCGGCGCGAAGCGGGTTGTGCTCAGCGCCCCGGCAAAGGACGCACCGGACCTGACCTGCGTGCTGGGCGTCAACGACGAGCGGCTGACGCCGGAAATGAAGTACGTCAGCAACGCCAGCTGTACCACCAATTGCCTGGCCCCCGTCGCCAAAGTGCTGCACGAGAGCTTCGGCATCGAAAAAGGCCTCATGACCACGGTCCACGCTTACACGAACGACCAGGTCGTGCAGGATTTCCCGCACAGCGACCCCTATCGGGCTCGTGCCGCGGCCGTGAATATCATTCCGACCTCCACGGGAGCAGCCAAAGCGGTCGGCGAAGTGATTCCCGCGCTGAAGGGCAAGCTCACCGGCATCGCGCTCCGCGTGCCCGTGACCACCGGCAGCGTCGTCGATCTCACCTCGCTCATGTCGCGCGACGTGACCAAGGAGGAAGTCAACGCCGCGATGAAGAAGGCCGCCGACGGCCCGCTCAAGGGCATCCTCTGCTATACGGAAGACCCGATCGTGTCGACCGACATCATCGGCGACCCGCACAGCTCGATCTTCGCCGCCGACTTCACGCAGGTGATGGCCGGCAACCTGTTGAAAGTCGTCAGTTGGTACGACAACGAATGGGGCTACAGCGTCCGCACAGCGGATTTGATCGCCAAGATCGGGAAATTCAAATAAACGGCTTGCGGCTTAGCGCAATCGCCGCCCATCGCTTGCGGTTCAGCTCCCCACGCTGCCAAACGACTCCGCCAACACGTCCGGCGCAGTGTGGCCGAAGCGGTGCGTCGCGCTAGTGTCGGTGTTATAGAATCTGATCACGGCGGGGCTGAAGAGCAACGGGTCAATGCGATAAAAATCGCGGTCGTATCGGGCAAAGATCTCGGCGAACGGCCGGCCATAGTCGGACGATGCACCGCTCGGCACGCGTGGACCAATCGCTTTGAGAGACGCGTCATCTCCATCGACGTACAGCACTGCGAACCCGCCGTACATTATCGCGTCATTGGTGCGGCCGATGGCCGCGAGATCGTCATCGGCCAAGGGGGGCAGGGGCGCCCAACCAAACGCATGCTTGATTCGCGCCAAGTCAAAGCCTAATGCATGCAGCTTATGCAGCGCCGTCTCAACGCTGCGGGCGACGATCTGCACGTTGCCGGCAGGACTTGCCGTTCGCGCGGCCAACAGCGTCAACCGCTCGGGAGTGACGCCACACTTTTCGGCCAGATCGATACAGACGCTGCCCGGAGGCAATTTGCTCGTTTCCAACACGCCGACGCAAACTGGCGACTGTTCACAGTGTCCGATCGTTTGGAACAGTTCTTCACGGCAGGCCACTGCGCGCATCGGCCCCGAACCCATCGCGAAGAAGTTCTCGCCCTTGATCTCCCAACCGGCGTACTGCGATGCCATGCAAGCGGCAACCGGCTGGTCGGGGACGGTTACCCAAACTCTTCGGCCTGTCCATTGGCGTGATTTGGCAGGCGCAACACGCACCCAACCCAAGCCCGCAATGCAGACTTCCGCCAATCGCCGCCCGGCTTCGATGCTGCCCGCTGCCTCCACACCGCAGTCGATCACCCGCGTCCCACACGTCAGCGTGCGCACCGTGATCTGCAATTCGGCCGCATCCGCGACCATCGCCTCGCACAATTGAAACGCGCGCTCATTGAGGGACGTCATGCGGCCATTCTACGACGGACGGGTCGATTCATCGACCAGCAAATTCGGCCCAAGCGTCGATCGCGCTCGCCTACGGCGCTACCGGCACGACCTCATCGCCGCCGATCGTGCTCAGCGCCTTGAGCGTGTCCGTCGAGATTTCCTTGTCGAGCGCTTCGACGTGCCCGTCGAGATACGCAAATTGGACGACGCTCGAGTGCTCGCTGCCGAATTTTGTCTTGTCCGGATCGTCCGGCCCGGTCGCCAGCCCGTTCTCCGAGCCGCGAAACGTCGTGTGCGGCGTGTCGCCGGCGATGAACGCCGTGTCGCCCACGGCGTAATGCTCCATCTCCGGCGCCGTATTGGCCGGCACTGGCGGCAGATGCCGCTCGCCTACGGCCAGCGTCTTCGACAGGCCGTCGGTCACCTGCTTGGCGCTCACGCGCGAGCCGCTGAAGATTGGGCCTGCGTCGCGCCGATTGTACTGCCCGAACACGGCCGCCCCCGTGTCGCCGCCGACCATTCCCGTGTCGTATTTCTCGCCCGCGTTGGCCGCGTAATCGCCCAGCGAGGCGACCCCCAGATCGTCCGGCGGCGGCGGCGAGTCGTTGTTGTCAAAATTGCGATTCGCTTCCGCCTTCCGTCGCGTCGGGCAGGCGTAAGTTTCTACCGGCGTCCGCATGGTTTGCGAGTTGGCCACGTCGTCTACGGTGGCGTTCTTGTTGTAAGCGCCGTAAATCGCCGTTTCCTCCAGTTGTGGGAGCAGGAAGAACGCCCACGAAACCGCCTTCTGGTCGATCCGGTTGCGGCCCATTGGGAACTGCTTCCGCACATCGTGATACGCTTGCACGGCCACGGCGATCTGCTTCAAGTTGTTCTGGCACTGCGACCGGCGGGCCGATTCGCGCGCCGCCTGGATCGCGGGCAGCAGTAACCCGATGAGCAGGCCGATGATCGCAATCACAACCAATAGCTCGACCAGTGTAAATCCACGTAGTAGGCACACTCCGTGTGCCGTGACCGGCTTGCGAGAGATGCATGCCGTTCTGACAGAGCCTGCGGACGGCACACGGAGTGTGCCTGCTACATTGCCGAAGCCTGAGCGGGGAAAGCGTCTGCGCATGGTACGCTCCTTTCCAACAGTGAAGGTCGCGATCCGCCAAGGTGGGGTGGGAGAGGGCGGATCAGTCAGGTGGGATCAATCACCCACACCATAGGCACACTCGCCGCTCGGGTCAACCGCGGAGGCAGCCAATTTCACTGCAAATTCACGCGGTTCGGCCCGATCGCGCAAGCATCCTGCGCGATCCGCGCAGATCAAGGCCAACATTGCGCATCCGGCCCACCGATTTGCGCTGCCCCGTAACTTGACGACCCGCCCGCGGCCGGCTATCTTTGCAATGTTGCCTGAATCACTCGAACCACGCGCAGCTCCAGAGGCCCGTCACCGTGTTTGCCCGCCTGTCCAACGTGTCCGTCGTCATCACCGGCATCGTCGGCAGCATCGGCATTATTATTGCGCACGGGATGCCTTAGGGGTCGGTTCGACTTAACCGAAGTACAACAAACCCTGAGGCCGAAAAGCCTCGGGGTTTTTTTGTTGGTTCATTGCCATGCCGAAAGCGAAGCCACTAAAACACGTTGAACGCACGCCCGCACCGACCGCCGAGAACTCCGCCGCGCCGTGGCTCTCCGATCGTGTTCTCAACGCTGTTGCCGCTGTGTTGTTGGCCATCGCGTTGGGGGCGCTCTACTATCGCGTCGCGAATGCCCAATTCCAATTCGACGACGAGATTGCCGTCAGCACGAACATGTCGATTCGGCAGCTTTGGCCGCTGTTGGGCGACGCCAAGCATCTCGGACCTCTTCGGCCAGCCGCGCAATTGCCGACGGCCGGCCGGCCGCTAGTGAACTATTCGTTCGCGCTCAACTACGCCTGGGGCAAGTTGGATCCGACCGGCTACCGCGTCGTCAATTTGGCGCTGCATTTCGCGGCCGCAATGCTCATCATGCTGATCGTTCGCCGCACGTTGCGGGCTGATCGTTTCGGTGGAAGATTCGATCACGCGGCCGGGCCGCTCGCGCTCGTGGTCGCACTCCTGTGGGCCGTCCATCCACTCCAAACCGAGCCAGTCGCCTACGTCACGCAGCGCACCGAGCTGCTGATGGCGGTGTGCTTTCTCGCCACGCTTTACTCGGCAATTCGCTATTTTTCCGCTACGGCGCCGAACGATCGCAAGGTATGGCTCGCGCTTTCCATCCTCGCGTGCGCCGCCGGCATGGCTTCCAAGGAAGTCATGGTTGCCGCACCAGTCGTAGTTCTGCTCTACGATTGGACGTTTGCCGGCCGATCGCTGCGACGCATCGTTCGCGACTCCTGGCCGCTCTACGCCGGATTATTTGCCACCTGGGCGCTCTTGCTGTATCTGAACATTGGCTTGCCGCGCTCCGAGTCGACTGGTTTTCGCCCCGATATCTCGCCGTGGACCTGGTGGGCCACACAGTCCCAGGTTTTCTGGATGTATCTAAAGCTCACCGTTTGGCCGTGGCCACTGGTGATCCACTACGAACTTCCGTATCTCGATACTTGGCGAACCGCATTGCCCTGGGTGTTGCCAACTTTGTTGCTCCTTGGGGCAACGCTGGTCCTTCTGTGGCGCCGGCATCCGGCCGGTTTCGCGCTCGCCAGCGTGATGGTCCTTCTCGCACCGACGTCGATCGTGCCCATTCTCACCGAGGTTGCTGCCGAGCGGCGCATGTACCTGCCGCTCGTCGCATTGATCGCGCTTGCGGTCACCGGCGGGATTGTTGCCGTGCAAACGTTGCTCGCGCGGCGCGCCGCGAATCGCGCCGTCGATGACCGGCGTCCGCTCGCCGTCGTCTGTTTCGCCGCGCTCGTCCTCGCGCTGATTGGCGGCCTCGTGAGTGCACGGCGGCTCAATGCCTACGCCAACGTGATCTCGCTCTGGGAAGACGCCTATGCACACCAACCGCAAAACTATGTGGTCAACTACAACCTCGCCGGTTGCCTGTTTATGGCCCACCGTCGCGACGAAGCGCTCGCCATGCTCGAACGCACCGTGAAAACCTGGCCGCAAAGTTGGAAAGCCCATCTGCTTATGGGACAAACGTTGCTGGAAATGAAGCGCTATGACGACGCGAAGACCGCATTCGAGCAGACGTTCAATTTGAAGACCGACTCGATCGGCGCCATCATCGGCCTCGGTATCGTCTACTCCGACACGGGCGAATATCCGAAGGCGATCAAACTGTTCGAGGTCGCATCGCAAATCGACCCCGACGATGTCCGGCCTCATTTCCTGTGGGGACTTGCCCTGTCGCGAGCGGGCAATTTGCAGGGGGCGGTCAAACACTACGAGATGGCGATGAAGATCGACGCCGACCATCCAGAGTTGCGCAATAACTTCGGCGTGGCCTTGGCGAAGCTCGAACGCACGCGGGAAGCCGAGGACAACTTCCGCCGCGCCCTGGAGCTCAGTCCCGACTACGCCGATGCACACGGTAATCTGGCCCGGCTGCAGGCGCAGGCCGGCAACTACCACGCTGCGACGCAACACTTCGAGGAAGTGCTGCGGCTCGAACCGGACGATTTCGAAACACACGCCAAGTTGGCCGACGCTTACATCCGCTCCAATCAGCCCGCCAAAGCCATTGCCGTCGCCGAAAAAGCGGTCAAGCTGGCCGAATCCGCCGGTCAGACCCAGGCGGCAGAACAGATTCAGAGCTGGCTCCGCCAGGTCCGGGGCCAACAGCCGGATTCCTCCGCCCCAACCGCTCCGAATGATTCTCCTTCGCCCCCGGCCTTGCCAAAACCGGATTCGTCCGCAAACTGAGGTTACCATGACTCACGTCCAGATCTACGACACGACGCTCCGCGACGGCGCCCAAGGCGAAGGCGTCAACTTTTCGTTGCAGGACAAGCTCCTCATCGCCCGCCGTTTGGACGAATTCGGCTTCGACTTCGTCGAGGGCGGCTACCCGCTCTCCAATCCGAAAGACGCCGAGTTCTTTCAGCGGATCGCCGCCGAGCCGCTCAAGAGTAGCCGCCTGTGTGCGTTCGGCATGACCCGCCGCCGCGGCGTGCAACCCGCCGACGACCCCGGCATGAAGGCGCTCCTCGAATCTGGCGCGCCCGTCATCACGATCGTCGGCAAGACGCACGACTTCCACGTCACCGAAGTGTTGCGCGTTTCGCTCGAGGAAAACCTGGCCATGATCCGCGAGACGATCGCGTACTTACGCGAAGCGGGCCGCGACGTGATCTACGACGCCGAGCACTTCTTCGACGGCTGGAAGGCCAACCCCGATTACGCCCGGCAGACAATCCGCGCGGCGGTCGAGGGGGGCGCTTCCATCGTCGTGATGTGCGACACCAACGGCGGCAGCATGCCCGAGGAAGTTGCCGCCCTCACCCGCGAAGCGGCCGCGGCCGTCGATGTGCCCCTCGGCATCCACACGCACAACGATTGCGACCTGGCCGTCGCCAACTCGCTTGCCGCCATCGACGCCGGCGCCGTCCACGTCCAGGGCACGATCAACGGCCTGGGCGAACGCTGCGGCAACGCCGACCTGGTGTCGGTCATCGCCAATCTCGCACTCAAGAAGAAGGGCCACGAAGTGCTCGGCAACCAGGGCGCCGAACACCTCACCGAGCTCTCGCGCTACGTGTACGAAGTGGCCAACATGCACTTCCGCACCAACCAGCCGTTCGTCGGCCCCAGCGCGTTCGCCCACAAGGGCGGCATGCACGTCCACGCCGTCAACCGCGTCTCCAGCAGCTACGAGCACATCGCCCCCGAAGCCGTCGGCAACGAGCGCCGCGTGCTGGTGAGCGAGCTCTCCGGCCGGTCGAACATCATCGCCCTGGCCACAAAGATCAACTTGCAGCACGACACGACGCTCATGGAGCGCGTGCTGCAGCAAGTGGTGAACCTCGAAAACTGCGGCTACCAATTCGAAGCGGCCGAGGCTTCGTTTGAGCTACTGGTCCGCCGCGCGGCCGGCACCTTCCAGCCCCACTTCGAGCTATTGCACTATCACGTCGGCGTGGAAACCGTCGGCAACGGAAACACAACGACCGAAGCCAGCGTCAAGCTGCGAATCGCCGGCGAAGTCCGCCACGAAGTGGCTGAGGGCGATGGCCCGGTGAACGCTCTGGACGCCGCGATGCGAAAAGCGCTTAATGGGCATTTCCCGAACCTTCGCGGCGTCGGGCTGGTCGATTACAAGGTCCGCGTCATCAACAGCGACGCCGGCACCGCAGCCGCCGTCCGCGTCGTGATCGAAAGCCGCGACGAAGACGGCAAAACCTGGGGCACCGTCGGCGTCAACGAAAACGTCATCAAAGCCAGCTGGGACGCCCTGGTCGACAGCATCGAATACAAACTCTGCAAAGACGAACAACACTAGCGTCGTCGGCAACGACGAACTTCTACTAACAAGTCATCTCCACTTCTTGCGATTTAGCCCAATCCCCACTCCGAAATGGACTTCAAGAACCTCCCCTCCCAATACGACCACGCCTCCGCCCAAGCGAAGTGGTATCCCGAATGGGAGCGCCGCGGCTTCTTCCACGCCGAGCCGACCGACCCCCGGCCCGCGTTCTCGATCGTCATCCCGCCGCCCAACGTCACCGGCGCGCTGCACCTCGGCCACGCCCTCAACAACACGCTGCAGGACATCCTGGTGCGCATGAAGCGGATGCAGGGCTTCAACACGCTGTGGATGCCCGGCACCGATCATGCCGGCATCGCCACGCAGGCCGTCGTCGAGCGGCGGTTGTTCGAAGAGGAAAAGAAAACCCGCCACGACCTGGGCCGCGAGGGCCTCGTCGCGCGCATCTGGAAATGGAAGGACCAGTACGAAGCCCGCATCCTGAGCCAGCTAAAACAACTCGGCTGCAGTTGCGACTGGGAGCGGACGCAGTTTACCTTCAACGAACACAATTCCCGGGCCGTCCGCGAGTGGTTCTTCCGCCTGTTTAAGGACGGCAAAATCTACCGCGGCAAACGGCTCGTGAACTGGGACACGTTCCTGCAAACCGCCGTCAGCGATGACGAGGTCTTCCACGAAGCCGTGAAGGGCCATTTCTGGCACTTCCAGTATCCGGTGATCGACCCCCAGCCGGGCGAGCCGACGCACGTCACCATCGCGACCACGCGCCCCGAAACGATGCTCGGCGACACGGCCGTCGCTGTCCATCCCGACCCAGCCCGCGCGCTCGACAAGGCCGAAGCCGACCTCCGCGCCAAGCTAGTCGCCGCCCCCGCTAAGGAGCGCGCGGAAATCGAAGCGCAAATTGAATCCATTAGCGGCCGCCGCAAGGCGGTCCTGCCGGAGTTGCTCCGCCTCCGCGACATGGCATTGTCCCACCGGATGCTCGAACTCCCCCTCACCGGCCGCCAGATCCCCCTCATCACCGACGAATGGGCCAAGCCCGAGCTCGGCTCCGGCTGCGTCAAGATCACCCCGGCTCACGACGCCAACGACTACGAAGTCTGGCAGCGCCACCCCGAGATCGGCCTCGTGAACATCATGACGGTCGACGGACTCTTGAACGACAGCGTGCCGGAAAAATACCGCGGCCTTAAAATGCACACCAAGGCCCGCGACGCGGTGGTTGCCGACATGGAAGCAGCCGGCCTCTACAATGCGGAAACCGATCGCGAAAACCGCGACATCGACCTGGCCCACTCCGACCGCTCGAAGACGCCCATCGAGCCCTACCTCGCCGACCAGTGGTTCATGCGGATGGACGAGCTGGCGCAAACCGCTATGGACGCCGTTACCGACGGCCGCGTGAAGATCGTTCCCGAACGCTACGCCAAAGGCTACCTCGACTGGCTCAGCGAAAAACGCGACTGGCCCATCGGCCGCCAATTGTGGTGGGGGCATCGGATCCCGGTGTGGTCAAAAAAGTTTCCCGCAGTCGACTTCGCGCGGGCGATGAAGGATACGCCGATCGCCGAGTCCGAATTGAACGACATTCTGAATCACGATCCGCTCGGCGACTCGCACGTGTACATGAAATGCGACTGGGAAAGGATTTCGTGGGACGCCCAGCACGGCCCGGGCGAAGGCGAGGCCACAGTTTTCGCCTGTGTTAATTGCGGTTGTGACGAGGACGAAAAAATGTTGGAAGCGGCCGGCTTCAAACAGGAATCCGACGTCCTCGACACCTGGTTCAGCTCCGCCCTTTGGCCCCACTCCACGCTCGGCTGGCCCGACGATACGCTGGAGCTGAGGACGTTCCATCCCACCACCACGCTCATCACGTCGCGCGACATCATTACGCTCTGGGTCGCCCGCATGGTAATCGCCGGCATCTTCAATATGGATCAGGTGCCATTCCACGAGGTCTACATCACGCCCAAAATCCTCGACAGAGATGGCGAAACGATGGCCAAGTCGAAGGGCAACGGCGTCGACCCGCTCGACATCATCGCCAAGTTTGGCGCCGACGCGCTCCGCTTCGGAATCGCCTACCTCACGACCGATACGCAGGACGTCAAGCTGCCGGTCGAATTCGAGTGCCCCCACTGCCAGGCGGTCTTCGCGCAGACCAAGAAGAACCGCCAACTGCCGCGGATCGAATGCGAGAAGTGCGGCAAGCCGTTCAGCACTCAGTGGGCCGAGAAACCCGAGGACAAAGCCTTGCCACGCGGCGCTGTGGTGAGCGAGCGATTCGAGCTCGGCCGCAACTTCTGCAACAAGCTCTGGAACGCCGCCCGCTTCTCGCTGATCAACCTCGAGGGCTACGCGCCCGGCCCCGTCGCCGATAAGGACCTGCTGCTCGAAGACCGCTGGCTCCTCTCGCGCCTGGCCACCGTGACCGACCAAGTGACCGACAGCCTGCAAACCTACCGCTACGCCGACGCAGCTCGCACGCTCTACGACTTCGCCTGGAACGAGTTTTGCAGCTTCTACGTCGAGATGACCAAGGCCCGCTTTCACGTGGACGAGTCTCTCCGAGACTCGAATTCGCGTCTCGGAGAGACGCGACCACGTGACAAACAAACCGCCCAGCGCGTGCTGGCCCACGCGCTCGACGTGCTTCTCCGCCTGTTGCACCCCATGATCCCGTTCCTCACCGAAGAAGTGTGGCACCTGCTGGCCCAGGCTGCCCCTTTGCGCGGAGTTCCGCAACCGCGCGAGGCTGCGAGCAGCGATGCCACCGGCAGCATCTGCATTGCCCCCTGGCCGATTGCCGACACGACTCACCAGGACGCGCTGATCGAAGAACAGTTCGCCGATTTCCAAGCCGTCCTCGGCTTTTTGCGCGAGACCCGCCAAAGCCGAAACATCCAGCAAAGGGAAGAGCTGACTTTCGCCGTCCGCTGCGACGCGGCCACCGCCAAGCTGCTCCAGCCGATGCAGCCCTACTTCACGCAAATGGCCCGCGCCACGATGTCCGCCTGCGGACCCACCGCCGCCGCCCCCGAGCCGGCCGCCAGCACCACGCTCCCCGGCCAACACGGCCCGATCGAAGTCCACGTCGACCTGAGCCGCTTCATCGACCCGGCCGCCGAGCGCAAGCGGCTCGAAAAAGAGCGCACCGACCTCCTGAAATTCATCGACTCGATCGACAAGAAGCTCTCCAACAAGGCCTTCGTCGACAAGGCCCCCGCCGAAGTCGTCCAGCAACAGCGCGACAAGCTCACCGAGCTCCGCCAACAATCGGCGTCCGTCGAGGCGGCCCTCAAAAAACTCGGCTAAAGCGATACCTCCGTTCGCACCGCCGCCCTGGCCTGCTAGAATTTGTCGTAGAGGTTCGATCCGTCCACGAGGATCAGCGAAATGACAGCGCTCGACACCAAACGACCTGAAATTGCCGAGGCCTGCCGAGCCAATGACGTGAAACGGCTCGACCTGTTTGGGTCGCGCGCGCGAACCGACTTCGCCACCAGCAGCGATATCGACTTTCTCGTCGAGTTTAAGGATCCTTTACGGGCAGGCGTCTTTGATCGATACCTTGCCCTTCGCGATGCGCTGCAGCGCATTCTCGGCTGCGAAGTTGATCTCGTAGAACGCTCAGCGATCGAAAACCCAATTCTGCGTAAACGGATCGAGGCAGACAGGACGCTCGTCTATGCAGCATGATGTGCAGAAGTATCTTCTTGACATTCTGACTGCGGCGCAAGACATTCAGCAATTCGTCGGCGACATGTCGTACGACGACTATCACGCGAGCCGACTGGTCAAAGCAGCTGTCGAACGCAAATTCGAGATCATCGGCGAGGCCCTGAGCCGTGTCGCACGCATGTCGCCCGACGCGGCCGCCACGATCCGCGAGTTTGAGAAGATCATTGCCTTTCGCAATCTGGTCATTCACGGCTACGACATCGTATCCGATCCAATCGTCTGGGACGTAATTCAGAATAAGGTGCCGCTGTTGATCGACGATCTCCAAAAGTTGCGGCCGACATAGCCCAGCGCGGCCTCGCGCCCCTTCTCGTCTGTGGCGTGCCTGCGAGTATAATGGGAATTGTAGGCGCCCGCACACTCAGGCTCCGCCCGAAAGGATCGCCCCCATGCCCGTCGCGATGGAACTCTCCCGCATCATCATCAGCGAGATCAACGAGCAGCAGGTGATCTATCTCAAAGAGGTCGAGGGCAATCGCACCTTCCCGATCCTGATCGGCATCTTCGAGGCCACCAGCATCGACCGCCGCGTGAAAGGCATCGAAACGCCCCGCCCACTCACGCACGACCTCTTGGTGAGCTCGGTCGAGTCCATGGGCGGCGAGTTCCAGGACGTGGTGATCAGCGAGCTCCGCGAGCACACCTACTTCGCCAAGCTCCGCGTCCGCCACGACGGCGAGTTGATCGAAATCGACGCCCGCCCCAGCGACGCCATCGCCGTGGCAGTCACCTGCGACCCGCCGCTGCCAATCTACGTGGCGGAAGATGTGCTGAACGACGTGATGGGCGAGCAGAGTTAGCGTCGGCGGCCACGCCGAATCTCCTTCGTGTGACTCGGACTTACAAGATTCGTCGTGGCCGACGACGCTACGCCAGCACGTCGGCGAACGCCGCTTTCAGCGCCGCCAGGCCCGCCTCGCCCTTTTCGGCCGCGACGACCACGTTGACCCGCACTTCGCTCGTGCTCACCATTTCGACGTTGATCTTCGCTTCCGCGAGCGCCTTGAACATCCGCAAGCCGACGCCCGTGTGGCTGCGGATGCCGATGCCCTTGACGGTGAGGATTGCCACGGCCGGCACGTCCTTCACTTCGCCGCCCAACTGCTTCGACAGCGCCTTGAGCACCTGCCGGGCATGCTCCACCTCGCCCCGCGGCACCGTGAAGCTGATATCGGCCAGGTCATCGCGGCCGATGCTCTGCACGATCATGTCGACCAGTATGCTCTCCGCCGCCACCGCCTCGAAGATCGTGGCCGAGATGCCGGGGTGATCGGGCACGTCGAACAGCGTCATCTGTGCCTGCGATTGATCGAGCGACACGCTTTCGATGGTCAAATCTTCCATCCGCTGCAGCCGGGCCACGATGTCGACCGCGTTCAACCGTTTGGCGGCAGGCCGCTTGTCGCCGAACGCCTGCCGATCCTTCGGCGGCCGATCGAGCTCGAACTCGTTGTGCACGGCCCGCAGCGCCGCCAGCGCCTGCTCCCGCTGCACCAGTACCGACACCTTGATTTCGCTCGTGGTGATCGCCTCGATGTTGATTCCCTCGTCCGCCAGCGCCCGGAACATGCGGTCGGCCACGCCCGTTTGCGTCGCCATGCCCAGCCCCACGATCGACACCTTCGACAAATTCGAGTCGCAGGTGACGCTCCGCGCCTTGAGCTCCTTGGCGGCTTCCTGCACCGCGTTTGTCGCTTTCGCCAGGTCATCTTCCAGCACAGTGAACGAAATATCGGCCAGTCCATCGGCCCCGGCGTTCTGCACGATCATGTCCACCGCCACGTTCAGCTTCGCCAGCCGCGAAAAAATCGCCAGGCTCGTGCCCGGTTGATCCGGCACGCCGTCGAGCGAAATCTGCGCTTCGTTCTTGGTGAGGGCCGCGCCGCTCACCGCCCGATCGGCCGACTCCGACTCCAGCCCGATCACCGTCCCCGGCTCGTCGCTGAAACTCTGGCTGTTGCGCACGTGGATCGGCACGCCAAATTTCTTGCCAAACTCGATCGACCGGCTGTGCATCACGCCGGCACCCAGGCTGGCCAGCTCCAGAATCTCGTCGTGGCTCACGCGATCCATCTTCCGCGCCTCGGCCACCAGCCGCGGATCGGTCGTAAACACGCCGTCCACGTCGGTGTAAATCTCGCACGCATCGGCGTTGAGCACGGCCGCTAAGGCCACGGCCGTCGTATCGCTGCCGCCGCGGCCCAGAGTCGTGATGTTGAAGTCCTCGTCGATCCCCTGAAACCCGGCCGCGATCACGATCTTGCCTCCGTCGAGAAACTTTTTCATCCGCTCCGTCGAAATCGATTGAATGCGGGCCTTCGTGTGCGTGCTGTCGGTGCGGATGCCGATCTGAGCCCCCGTCATGCTCACAGCTTCTTCGCCCAGCGTGTGAATCGCCATCGCCATCAGCGCGACGCTCACCTGCTCGCCGGTAGAGAGCAGCATGTCCATTTCGCGACCCGGCGGATCGTCGCAAATCTCCTTGGCCAGGTCGACCAGATGGTCTGTTTGATGGCCCATCGCACTGACGACCATCACCACCTGGTTCCCCTTCTGCTGCGCCCGAATCGCCCGCCGCGCAGCAGTCTTGATCTTCTCCGCATTGGCAACACTCGTGCCGCCGAACTTCTGAACAATTAGTCCCATTGTTGGTTCACCACCATTTTTTCACCACAGAGTGCACAGAGAACACAGAGAAGGAATTAAACGCAAATCTTCAGTCATCGACGCTTCAATTTGCAATTTCATTCCTCTCTGTGTCCTCTGTGCACTCTGTGGTTAATTCTTTCCGACAAACCACGGCATCAGTTTCCACCCTTCGTCAAATGCGAGCTTGGAGTTCGCCGCACACGTATCTCCGTAATTCGTGAACTCATCGGCCGCGATCCCCGTTCCTGCCATCGCCACCGGCACGTTGCCGTGCGTGTGGACCTTCGTCCGCAGGAACGTCGGGTGATCGGGCGAGATCATGATCCGCCACTCGCCGTACGACTCGAGCGCTTCGATGAGCGGCCCGACGATGTGCCGGTCGATCTCCTCGATCGCTTTCACCTTCTCGTCGCACCGTCCCTCGTGCGAGGCCTCGTCCGACGCCTCGACGTGGACGCACACGATATCGTAGCTTTTGAGCGCTTCCAAGCCAGCCCGGCCCTTGGCCGCATAATCGGTATCCAAGTAACCAGTTGCACCAGCCACTTCAATCCGATCCCACCCCACCAGGGCCGCGATCCCGCGCAACAGGTCGACCGCCGTGATCATCGCCCCCCGCGGCCCGTAGACCTCCGTAAACGTCCGCAGCCGCGGCGCCTGGCCCAGCCCCCACAGCCAGACGTTGGTGGCCGGCCGCTTTCCCGCCTTCTGCCTGGCGACGTTCACCGGGTGGCCGGCGAACACGCCCGTGCTAGCAGACATCAGCTCCGTCAAAACGTCGCTCCCTGGCCCACGTGGGTAGTCATCGACCACCGACTGATCGGTAATATCGTGCGGCGCCCGAGTGCGCGTCTCGTTCGTAAACGGCGCCGGCAGATTGGCCCCGCGCCATAACAGCAGGTTGCGATAACTGACTCCCGGCACAAACTCCAGTGCCCCTCGATACCTGGCCGCACTGGCAATCTGCTCCTGCGCCGACGCGAGCAGCTTGGTGCCTTCTTCGGTGCTGATGTGGTCGGCCGTGAAATCGCGCATCACCTGGTCCTCGATCGTCACCAGGTTGCACCGCACGGCCCAATCGGCCGGTCCCAGCTTGATCCCCTGCGCCGCGGCCTCCATCGGGGCCCGCCCCGTGAAATTCTCAAACGGGTTGTACCCCAGCAAACTAAGATTCCCAATCTCCGAACCGGCCGGCAGTTCCTTCGGCGTGTGACAAGCCCGCGCCACCACGCCCATCGCCGCCACGCGATCCATATTCGGAGTCCGCGCAGCCTCCAGCGGCGACTTGCCGCCCAGCGACTCCTGCGGCTCATCCGCCGCCCCGTCGGGAATGATAATCGCGTACTTCATAATTGCGGATTTCGGATTTCGGATTGCGGATTGAAGATTGGAGTTTCCCAATCCGCAATCCGCAATCCGAAATCCGAAATCGTCAATCCCTCACCCACAACCGCGCCACTCGTCCCCGCACGCACGCCAGTTTATTAATCTCCGCACACGCCTTCCGCGTCGCTCCTTCCGTCGTCTTGTGCGTCATGATCACCAACGGCACGACTTCGCCATCCTTCGCCAGCTCCTGTTGCAACACGGAAGAGATCGAGATCTTGTGCTCGCCCAGCAGGTTGGCAATTTGGGCCAACACGCCCGGATGATCTTCCACATCCACCCGCAAATAAAACCGCCCTTCCGCCTTGGCATGTTCGCGCGGCGTGACCAGCGCCTTGCGGTTCGACCACAATTCGAGCGTGCGGAACGTGATCGCCGTCCTTCCTACGGCCGTGTCGATCATGTCGGCCACCACGGCCGAGGCCGTCGGCATCTGCCCCGCCCCCTGGCCCATGAACAGCACCGGCCCCACCGCGTCGCCCAGCACGCGGATTGCGTTGAACGGCCCGCTCACGTCGGAGAGCGGCAACCCGCGCTTCACGAGCGTCGGCGATACGTGCAGCTCCAGCAAATCGCCCTCGAGTTCTGCGACCGCCAGCAACTTGATCCGGTAGCCCATCTCCTGGGCAAACTTCACGTCGCTGATATCGAGCCGGTCGATCCCCATCCGCGGAATATCCTTCCAATCCACGCGGGCACCGAACGCCAGATGGGCGAGAATCGCCAGCTTCTGCGCCGCATCGCTGCCGTCGACGTCGAGTGTCGGATCGGCCTCCGCATATCCCAGCCGCTGCGCTTCCTTGAGCACGTCGACGTAGCTCGCGCCGTCCTCGTGCATTTTGCTGAGGATGAAGTTCGTCGTTCCGTTGAGGATGCCGTCCAGCGCGGTGATCTGGTTGGCCGACAGACACTGACTGATGTTGGCGATGATCGGGATGCCGCCGGCCACCGACGCCTCGAACGCGATCGACCGCCCCAGCTCGCGGGCCCGATCGAACAGCTCCGGCCCGTGTTCGGCCAGCAGCGCCTTGTTGGCCGTCACTACGTCTTTGCCGCTTTCCAACAGCCGCAGCATGATCGTCCGCTCCGGCTCCAATCCGCCAACCAGGAGGGCGACGACCTTGATCTCCGGATTACTGATCACCTCGTCGATGTTGTCGGTCAGCACGCCTTTGGGCAGGTCGCAGTTGCGAACTTTCTCGATGTCGCGGACCACGGCTTTCTCGAGCCACAGCGTCCGCCCCGCGTGCCGCGCCGTCCGGTCGCCATGATCCAACAGCAACCGCGCCACGCCCTGCCCAACGGTCCCCAACCCGATGATCGCGACCTTGGTCTTGTCCATCGAGTTACTCCTGAACCTTCGCCGCTTGCGGCTTAGCGCTTTCTGCTGGCTCGCCAGTCACCGTCCGCAGCGCCTGGTGCAGCTCGCGCCGCGTGGTCTGCGAGTACTCGATGTCGAACCACAGAATCTTGCCGGCCGGATCGACCAGGAAAACCCGCGGCAACCGCGCGCTGCCCAACTGCGCAAACGCTTTCCCATCGGCGTCCAGCAAATTCACAAACTTTGCCCCCGCCTTGTCGAGCGCCGCCTTCGCGCCGGCCGCCGTTTCGTTCACTGCGATGCCGACCACCGTCACACCTTTATCGCCAAACAGCTCCATCACATCCGGCCCAAGATCGGCAAGCACTTCCCGCGTCATCCGCCGATCCCCCTTCCAAAACACCACGACCGTCGCCGCCTTGCCGTACAACTCGGCAAGTTTCTTCCGCTGATTCACGCCGATCTGCGGCAACTCAATCGCCGGCAGAACGTCGCCCACCTTCACTTTGCACAGTGCCTGGTGACTCTTCGACAACACCACGGTCGGCATCACGGCCGGCGCACTCGCATCTAACCGGAAGAACGCCGTCCGCGGCTGGGGCGCTTCTTCTTTCTCTGCAGCCGCCGGTTTCACCGCCGGGTCCTGAATCCTAGTTTGCGGCTTCGCGTCGACCACTTCATCCGTTTCCGGTTGCGCCTCGGCCGCTACCTCCGCCTGCGGTTTTGCGTCCGGCACCGCCGCCTGCTTCTCCGACGCCCCGCATCCAGCCGCGCCCGCCAAAACCGCACACCACCACATCATCCTGCAACGATTCCGTACCATATCCGTTCGCTCCGCGTCGATTCCTATGAGTCCAACTTAATCCCGAGCTCCTTCAACTGCTTCGCCTCGACCCGGCCCGGCGCGCCCGTCATCAGATCGGTCGCCCGCTGAGTCTTTGGAAACGCAATGCAGTCGCGGATATTATCCAATCCGCCGAACAGCATCACCCAGCGGTCGATCCCCAGTGCAATTCCGCCATGTGGCGGCGCGCCATACTTCAAGGCCCGCAGCAGAAACCCGAATCGCTCCTCGGCCGCCGCCTCATCAATCCCCAACAGCGAAAACACCTGCTGCTGGATTACGGGGTCATGAATCCGGATCGTCCCACCGCCCGCCTCGCTGCCGTTGATCACCAGGTCGTACGCCTTCGCCCGGCATTTGCCCGGGTCGCTCGCCAGCAGCGCGAAATCCTGGTCCCGTGGCGACGTGAACGGATGGTGCATCGCCACCCACCGCTTCTCCTCGTCGTCGAAATCGAACATGGGAAACTCGACGATCCACGAAAAGTGCATCGCCTTGGGGTCGTACAGCTTCATCTCGGCCCCAATCTTCTGCCGCAGCGCGTACAGTGCCTTGCACGTCACCTTCCAGGTGTCGGCCACGAACAGCAGCAGGTCGCCCGGCTCCGCCTTCAGCCGCGCACCAATCTCCTTCAAAAGCTCCGGCGAAAAATTCTTCGCGATCGTCGACGCCAGCGTGCCGTCCGCCTCGACGCGGAACCACGCCAGGCCCTTCGCGCCGAAGTTTTTGACGAACTCCGTCAAATCGTCGATCCCGCGCCGCGAATAGTGCTCCACGCCTTTTTTGGCGTTGATCGCCCGCACCCGCCCGCCGCTGGCGGCCACGCTCGAAAACACGCGGAAGCCGCTCCTTGCCGCCAGGTCCGTGAGGTCTACCAATTCCAGAGAGAATCGCAAATCGGGCGCATCGTGACCGAACCGCTCCATCGCCTCGTCGTACGTGATCCGCGCGAGCGGCAATTTCACGTCGAGTCCCAATTCCTGCTTAGCAATCTTTTGCACCAGCCCGTCGATTTCGCCGATGACGTCCTCCGCGTCGACAAACGCCATTTCGAGGTCGAGCTGCGTGAACTCCGGCTGCCGGTCGGCTCGTAAGTCCTCGTCGCGGAAGCACCGGGCCACCTGCACGTACCGGTCGTACCCGGCCATCATGAGGATCTGCTTGTAGAGCTGGGGCGACTGGGGGAGCGCGTAGAACGAACCCTGGCTCACCCGGCTCGGCACCAGGTAGTCCCGCGCCCCCTCCGGCGTGCTGCGGCCGAGCACGGGCGTTTCCACATCGATGAATCCGTGCGACGCGAAATAATCTCGCATCGCCTTCACGATCCGGTCGCGCAGCAGCAGCGTCTGCTGCATCGCGGGCCGCCGCAGATCGAGGTAGCGGTGCTCCAGCCGCAACTCCTCGTTCGGTATATCCTGCGCGTTCGCGTTCGGCGACACGGGCGGTGTCAGACTCTTATTGAGCAGCTTGAACTTGGTAACCCGCAGCTCGATCTCGCCGGTGGCCATCTTCGGGTTGGCCATGCCGGCCGGCCGCTCCGTTACTCGCCCGGTGGCCTGAATCACATACTCGGCCCGCAGCGCCTTGCTTTGATCAATCATGCCGGCCGGCGTGTCGGGCGGATTGAACACGACCTGCGTCATGCCGTACCGGTCGCGCAGGTCGACGAACAGTCCACCGCCGTGGTCGCGGTAGCTGTCGACCCAGCCGCACAGAGTAACTTCCTTCCCGACATGCTCACGGCGCAACTCGCCGCAGGTATGAGTTCTCAGCACAAATCGCCCTCACTCCCAAAAAACACTGTAATCCGGCGATTGTAATGGTAGCGCCAAATCCGCGGTAGGGCTGGTATCTTGCGGAGGCTGGAGCAGTTGGGCTCAGCATCGCATTCAAAGATGACCAAAATCGATGTATCGGCAAGGAAGCGATTTTTCCCGGAGATTGTTCAAAGGTGCCCAAAATTCGCGAGGGGATTTTGGTCATCTTTGAAGGCGTCCGTTAGTGCGCGCCGGCGACGGCAGAAAACGACTGTCGCCGTAACCATTCTCCAAGACGGCGCATACCCTCTGGGGTCGAAACCCGTGGCACGTACCCAAAGTCGCGCCGCGCCGCCCCAATATCAAACCAGTGCGACGTGGCAAGCTGCGCCGCCAAGAACCGCGTCATCGGCGGCTCGCCGCTGAGCCCACATAGCCGGTAAGCTCCCTCGCAAACGCGACCCAAGTGCCAGGCCGTCTTGAATGACAACGCCTTCCTCACCGGCGGCATATCCACCAATGCCAGAATCTCATCAATCCACCGCCAACAATTCACCGGCTCCCCCTGACTGATGAAATAGGATCTGCCGGCCGGGGGCGAGGACGCCCCGGCTCGCTCAAGCGCGTCCGCCGCCAGCAAATGCGCCTCCGCAGCATTCTCGACATACGTTATGTCCACAAGGTTCGTTCCATCCCCCACTCGCCACAGCCGCCCAGCTTGTGCCCGTTCAATCAGCCGCGGTATCAAATGCGAATCCCGTGGCCCCCAAATTAAATGCGGCCGCAACGCGCAGGTGCGAAGTCCGTCGTCGTTGGCGAGCACCACCTCTTGCTCGGCAGCTAACTTTGTCAACGAATAGTAAGCCCGATTCTTCCGCTGCCAGTCGGCAGTCGCCTGCGTCGGAAGCGCCGACTCGTTAATCCCGCATTGTTCCTTTCCTTCAAACGTGATGCTCGGGCTTCCTGTGTATACCAGGCGCGAAACGCCCGCCTTCCGACACGCCAAGAGTACGGTCATGGTCCCCAGGCGATTCACCTGGTCAAATAGCCGCCACTGCAAATCGATACCGGGCCGCGCCGCCGTGTGAAATACGCAGTCGATCCCACGACATGCGTTGGTGACCGCGTCGATGTCGCGAATATCGCCGCGCAGTACTTCGACGCCGATCGCCACTAAATCCGGATACTCACCCCGCCCGAAACTGCGCACGCGATCGCCGCGCGCCACAAGCTGCTCGACGATGTAGCGGCCAAGAAATCCACCGCCGCCGGTGACGAGTGCGTGCATCTTTCAAGTGGCTCCCAGCACGGCGGCGTTGGGCTCGTCGACCTCAGTGAGCGCAAGCTCTTTCGCCCATTTAGCCATCTCCTCACGCAATATCTTGGCGTTGTGGCGAATATCGACAGGGATCTCGTCGAACTCGGCGAACAAGCGCACGCGGCACGCCTGTGAGTCTTGTTTGGCGATTGCATGAAGCTCGCGAGCCATGTCGCGTGGCGTCCGCGAAAACTCGTGGTGAAGCTGATAGAAAACGACTGGCATTTGGCTGCCTTTGACTCCCAACGCGACGAGCACCGAGCGTTGAACATCTTCGTGCTTGTTGAAGATCGCTTCTACGCACTCGGTGAAAAGCGGTCCACTTGCTGTTTCCACTCGCTGCGACTTGCGTCCGCAATACCAGAGGCGGCCCTCCGTATCGAGATAGCCCACGTCGCCCATGCGGTGCCAAGGGGTGAGGGGGGAGTGAGGACCAGGGTCGGGGGAAGGGCCGTCGGGTTCTGTACTTGGTACTGAGTACTTAGTACTGAGTACGCCGCCGATTTTCGCCACGGCGTTTGCCTCGTGTCGCGTTACATACTTTGGGGAGACCTGCGGTCCGCGTACGATCAATTCGCCAATTTCGCCAACCGGGACTTCCTCGGCGTCATCTATCGTCGCGATCGGTTCGTCGGATATGCGAATCACTCGCCACTCGATCGAATCAAACTTTCGCCCCACGCACACGCCCGCACCCTCATCAGTCCGCGCCGCCGTCTCGCCCAGCACTTCGGCCGCTTCGATCGTCGATACCGGCAGACACTCCGTCGCCCCGTACGGCGTGTGCATCTTCGCGCCGGGCGCGACGCATGCAAGCGTCTGCCGCAACACATCGGCTCCCACCGGCACACCACACGAAAACACCTGCCGCAGCGACTCGATCTTCTCGCCGGTCCGCGCACAATGCTCGCCCACCACGCGCCACACGGCCGGCGACGCAAACGCCTGCGTCACGCGCCACTTTTTGGCCGCCGCCACGAGCTTCCGCGGGTCAGCGGTCGCCGGCCGCGAAAAATCCATCTCCGGAAACACGGTCGTCACGCCCATCGCCGCGTTGAACAACGCAAACAGCGGGAAGCAAGCCAGATCGACGCCGCCCGGCTCAATGCCATACGCCGCCTGAATCTCTGCCACCTGCGTGTCGAACATCCGCTGCGTGTACAGCACGCCCTTGGGCGGCCCCGTGCTGCCAGACGTGAAAATGATTGCAGCAGGATCATCGGCCAAAGTAGTAGGCACACTCCGTGTGCCGTCACTGAGACTTCGTAACCGTTCCAACGTGATCCCACCCCAGAACCACCGCCGCCCCACGGTCACATTCCACTTGGCTCGCGGAAACCTCCGCCGCCAGATCACGCGCCCCGCCTGCGCCAATCCAACCGCCACAAACCCCTCCGGCTGCGACTCGCTCAAACACCGCACCAAATTCTGCCGCCCCAAACCAGGATCGACCAGCACAATCACCATCCCGGCCCGCAGCAGCCCGAACACGAGCGCCACAAACTCAATCCCCGGCCGCACCAGTAGCGCCAGCCGCGTACCCGGCGGCACGCCCCACACCAACAATCCCCTCGCAATCCGCGTCGCCTCGGCATCGAGCTCTGCAAAAGTAATCGTGGCCGAAGAAGTGACCACCGCAATCTGTCCAGGGATTTGCGCCGCGAACGCGGCAAGCCGATCGGCCACATTCCGATGTTCACTGGCATCGGCGGCGACGAGATTTGGCGCGCGAAGTCCGGCCATGGGCGGGGCAGGGAAGGAGGGCACAGTGCAAGAAACGACGAGCCCTGATTGTCAGACGCAAAGCCGCGATTTGCAATGCGTCGCCCGGCGATTGCCTGAGCTTCGTGGACTCATCTCGCTCCGCGAGATGAATTCCCTCTCGCGGCTTCGGTCGTGAGCTCAGCCGAACGGAGCGAAAGGAGTACACTGTTCATCGCAGCGGCGACCACGCCGGCCGCGCCGGCCTGGCCGCGGCTCGTTGCCCCTCGCTTCGCGTCTTCGCGACACCCGCCGGCTCGCCATTCCTCTCAGGCGTCCACACCGGGGCCACCCGCGCAACCGCCCGATTCGAAGGCGTCGCCGGCGCCGGCGCCGGCGGCATTTTCACGGCCTCGGTGAACGCCGCCTGCTGGACCACGGGCCGCGGAATCAACGGTTGCACCGTCGTCACGCTCTCGACCATCACCGGCATCGGCCCGCTCGCCGCCCGCCACGCCGCGCTCGACACACCGCCCGCCCCGGATTGCCCCGGCCGATCCGGCCGGGCGATCGTCCAGCCTTCGTAGTCGCCGCGGTCGAACGCCGGAGTCGGGACGCTATTATTTCGCTCGGCGATTGCGGCCAGACTACCGCCCGCCTGCTGTTCATCCCATCCGTCCTGCGGCGCAGCCCCGCCCACCATTGACTCAAACTGTCCCGGCCGACTCAAGTCCACCCGCACGTGCCCCAGCACCTTCCCGCCACCCTCCGGCATCAACCGCACCCAGAATTCCGTCTTCCTATCTGTAGGCATATCGGCCGGCAGTTCCAGGTGGAAACGCATCGTTCGGTGATGCGGCATTTCATCCAGCACGGCCTGCGCGTCAGCCGCGCTGTAATCCCAGCGGGCGAGGCTGTGCGGCGGCCCGTTCTCTTGCGGCTCGAGCAACATCAGCGACACAGCACCCGCAATTCGCGTCGGCTCGAACGTGACCGACATGGCTTCGACGTCGACCGCCAGCCGCGGTCCGCCATTCGTCTCGTTCGCCACCACCTCGCCGCGAATCCGCACGAACCTGGTGGGAGCATCGACCGGTGCGTCCGGGCTCTGCCCGCGCACTTCAAGTCGCGGACCGCCCGACGTAGTTTCCTGCACCGGCGGCACGTCCGGCTCGATGATCTCGATCTCCATTTCCTCCGATTCGCGCTGCGAATCGGCTGGCGTGCGTCCGGGCGATTGGAACGACGGGCCGCGTGTCGGCGCCCGCTCGCGGCGCCTCGTTGATTCCCCTCCTTGTGACGGCGCGGGCAGCGTGTCGCAGTCGGCCGCTTCCGCGATTTGCCGTTTTAGCGCCGCATTCTCGGCCCGCACCTCGCACAGCAACTGCTGGTACTGGGCCAGGTAGTCCTCCATCGCGTAGATCTGGTCCTCCTGCATCCGCAGCTCTCGAATTACTAGATCCGACTGCCCGCCGCTCTGGCAACCCGCCAGTACGAGCGCCAGCAGCAGGCCCGTACGCGAGGGGAGAGCAAATCGCTTTGTCCGCGATGCGTGTTTCAAGACGACAGTCCGACGAAGGTAGCGCAATGCCGCCACAGAAGACGAGGGATGTTTGAGCGCGGCGGCGGTTTCCGAGGTACGATCCTTAGAAAATCGACCCTACACCGTCAAGCCGAAGCACCTGCTAGCACGCCAATCCGTCTCACACCACGACAGACGGGTGACTTCAGCGACCAGTAAACGGCGCCGGCCGCCAACCCCTCACGCCAGCACCACCAGCACACCCACCGGCGCCTATCCGCTCGATCCGATGGGATTCTGCGCCATGCTGGTAATCACCTTGTCGATAAGCCGATACTCGAGCGCTTCCTCGGCCGACATGAATTTGTCGCGGTCGGTGTCCTTTTCGATCTGTTCGAGCGATCGGCCCGTGTGATTGTACAGGATCTTGTTGAGCCGCTCCTTGGTCCGCTTGTACTCGGCCGCGTGAATGAGAATGTCCTCGGCCGATCCTTCCCTGCCGGCCGACGGCTGGTGGATCATGATCCGGGCGTTGGGCAAAGCGTGCCGCTTCCCCTCGGTCCCCGCCGCCAGCAATACGGCCCCCATCGACGCGCATTGGCCGACGCAATACGTCGCCACGTCGCACGACACAAATTGCATCGTGTCGTAAATCGCCATGCCGGACGTCACGCTCCCGCCCGGCGAATTGATGTACAAGTGGATGTCCGCCTTTGGATCGTCCGACTGCAGGAACAGCAGCTGGGCAACGAGGGCGTTGGCCACCTCGTCGGTCACGGCCGAGCCAAGCATCACGATGCGGTCCTTGAGCAGGCGACTGTAAATATCCATCGCCCGCTCTTCGCGGCCGCTCTTCTCGATGACGTAGGGGATTAGGGGCATGGTAGCGCGTGTTCAGGTGATTGAATTGGTATCGAATGAATGACGAATTTCCGAATGACGAATGACGAATTCAATTGTTTCCTCATTCGTCATTCGATCATTCGTCATTTTCACTTCTCGTCTTCGTCAGGGTCCGGCTGCTTGAGCAGGATGTCGTCGACGATGCCAAATGCCTTGGCCTCTTCGGCCGTCATGTAATAATCCCGGTCGCACGCCTTGGCGATCTCTTCCATCGTCTTGCCGGTGTGTTGGGCCATGATTTCGTTCAAGGCCACGCGCGTCCGCAGAATCTCATTGGCCTGGATTTCGATGTCCGACACCTGCCCGCCGACGCCGCCGTGCGGCTGATGGATCATGATCTTGGCGTGTTGCAGCGCAAACCGCTTGTTCTTTTCGCCGCCGGCCAGCAGCACCGCCCCGCCGCTGGCGGCCAGGCCCACACAGTACGTGGCCACCGGGCAGGAGATCATCTGCATCGTGTCGTAGATTGCCAGCGTGGCGGTGACGCTGCCGCCGGGCGAATTGATGTAGAAGTGGATTTCCTTCCGCCGGTTCTCGCTCTGCAGGTACAAGAGCTTCATCACCAGCTCGTTGGCGTTGCCATCGTAGATTTCGCCCTGCAGAAAGATGACGCGATTTTCCAGCAGCAAATCGCCCAGCGTCATTTGCCGCTGCCGCTGGTAATCGCGCATCGCTTGGATCGCCAACTCGCCTGTCAATCGTTCGCGTTCAGATGGTGGAAGACTTTTCATAACAGAATCCTTAGT
>JBIOWO010000355.1:0-19958 GCA_044868555.1 Lacipirellulaceae bacterium
ATCGCTTCGATTGTCGTGATGGTCCACGCGGCCGGACCGCTCGCGCTCACCTCGCCACGAAGCTATGCCGACGTCGGGCGCCTGTTCGTCCAGTACCGCACGTTGGCGCTGTATTCGACGCCCAACGCGGTCGTCGCCGCACTGCAGTTCCGCGCGCTGCTTTTCCTGGTGGCGCACTTCAACGGCCTGGCCGATGCCGGTCGGCTGGCGATCGCCTATCGATTGACGTACGTGCCGGCGACCGCGTTTGGCACGGCGCTGCGCCGCGTTTTCTTCCCGACGTTTTCGCGCGCACTCGCCGACCGGAACACGAACGAACTGGCGCTCGCGATGCTCACCTTCCTTGGCATCGTCGTTCCGCCCGGGATCATTGGCTGCTCGCTATTACTATTCTCCGCGGCCGGGCTATTGCCGGCGGAATGGCAGGCCAGCGTTTCGTATATCCAATGCCTGTTGCCGATCGCCGCCATCCTGGTGTTCACGAGCTGGTTCGATCAGGTTTACGACGTGCTCCACAGGCAGCGATCGGCGCTCATTTTGGAAAGTGCCGCGTCGCTCATCGCGGTGGGCCTCTTTTGTGCTTCGGCGGCGGCGGGCGCGACTGCCGTCACGGCGCTCGCCGCGTATGCATTCTGGATCTTCGTTTACAACATTGCGTGGCTCGCCTTCACCTGGCAATTGACCGCGTGGCCACAGAGTCACTTCGTACGTGCACTGGCGGCTGGGAGCGCATATTCCCTGTTGCTGTGCATTGCATATCCACTGCGCCAGGTGTCCCTGGCCCTGGCGATCGCGCTGCTCGTGGGCGGTGCGTTGACGGCCTGGCATAAGTTCTCCGTAGTCACACTCTGGCTGGGAAAAGATGACGACCTTGCTTACCAAAAAGTGGCGTAAATATTGGAGCGACAAATCGACTCCGCTTTACGGGCGCGATAACGACGACTTTTTCGCGCGCTATGGAGACGAATTGCGCGTAATACTCCGCCAAGCCGGCGATTACCGAACCGTCTTGGAGCTAGGCTGCGGCAGCGGCGAGTTGTTTGAGCCGCTAGGATTCGACGCCTGCGAGTTCACTGGCGTCGACTTTTCACGGAACATGCTCGATGCGTTTCGCACGCGTCATCCGGGTGCGCGCCTGCTCGAGTCGAACGCGGCCGACTTCCACGAGGACCGCCGGTACGACCTCATTTTCTCCAGCGGACTCGTTCAGTATTTCGATCCCGATACGTTTGAAAATCATCTGGCAATCTGCCGCGGAATGATGTCGCGCTCCTCGGCGATCGTGCACGCTGGGCTGTTGTGGTCGCGGCACAGATGGCTGTTTCGCTCGGGCTGGGGACCTGGCATCCCGCCCAGGCGCATGAACCGCATGAAGCGAACACTCCGTCCCTGGTACTCCCTGGTCAAGGAACGAATCGGCAAGTGGTACAACCCACAAACTATCGCCGCCATTGCGGAGCGACAAGGATTCCAGTGCCAGTTCTTCGGATCGATTCACTTCATCTACCGCTTCCATGCTTTGTTGCGACTGGGCGATTGATGGCAGCGCGCCGTGCGGCGGCGCGCGCTCCACGGTGAAACAAGATGGACCGTCTCTCTGAGCATCTCGACGTCGTCTCGCTGCCGGCCGCCGTAGTGTTCGCGTGTGTTGCCGTTGCACTACTGTTCATGACGCCGTCGCGACTGCGACTTCCGGCCACCCTCGCGGCCATGGTCGTGTTGTTGACGGTCAGCCGACTAACGGAAATCGGCCCGCTGGCCAGCCTGGCCAAAGTGCTGTCCGGCCTCTCGTTCGTGCTGGTCGCGGTCGCGGCGTATCTGCAGCCGGGCAAACGGATGCCGATCCCGAAATTGTGTTGGGGCTACGTGTTCGTGGGCGCGGCCGCGATCTGGTACGTCACGCAAACGGAGGATCGCTCGCTGGCCGTCGTGCTCCGCGCGCAGTGGCTGCTGCTGGCCGTGAGCGCACTGCTGACAGTCCGCACGGTCGTCGACGAGCGCACGCTGCGGCGCGTGCTGCTGGGCCTGTTTTGCGGTTGCGGCGTAAGTTGCCTGATTACTTTTTCCGCGATCGCCGTGGCGCCGATCCAGGCGCTGCAGAATGGCTTCGGCCGGTTCATGCCGTACCAGTCGAACCCGAATCAGATTGGCGTGCTGTTCGCGGTGACGACCGCGCTCGGCATGTATTTCTCGTTGCGAACCAGGAATTCGCTGGCGAAGGCTTGCTGGATCGGCTGCACCGCCATCGCGCTGGGCCAGAGCGTGCTCACCTTGAGCCGCGGATCGTTTCTCGTGATCGCGCTCACAGCCACGCCATCGGTGTTCGTCGCGCTCCGCCGCCCGCTGTTTGCGATCACCAGCCTGGGCATCCTCGCCTTGGTGCTGGCGTCGTTGGTTCGTGTTGCCGAGTCGTCCGATTTCGAGCGCGTTGGCGGAAGCGTCGAGAACAGATCGTTCTTCGCGCTGGCCGTGCTGGACGAAGTCCGGGAGCGGCCGTTGTTCGGCCTGGCGAATACCGACGGCCTGCTGGCCTACAATCCCGATCTGAACGCCCACAACGCGTACGTGGAAATGCTGTATCTGGGCGGCATCTCGCTCGCCGGGCCGCTGTTTGCGCTGCAACTCCTGGGGAATTGGCACATGGCACGCGTCTGGCTGATGCGGCGACGATTGTCGATCGATCCGCTGCTGATCAGCATCCTGGCCGGCTTTTCCATCGCTCTGTTCGCGCATGGTTTTGTGAACGACATGATCTTTCATCCCACGTACACGTGGGCATTTCTGAATGTGTTTGTCGCGAGCTTCTTCATTTCCCTGGGATCATGCGCCACGCGGGCAACTGCCGGATCACGGCGCGCGTTGCGACATTCAACCCGCTATCGATTGATACTGAACCATTCAACAGAACGTCGCGGAGGACGCAGAGAACGATTGCGTTCGACTCTTCCTCTGCGACCTCTGCGGCCTCCTGTGAATACATGAACACAGCGATGCTACGAACGCGCGGACTGCGCCGTGTCCTCCGGCACTTTGCCTTGAATGGCTTGTCGATGTGGGAACAAGGCATGTTCCGCGCCGCGCCGCCGGCAACGAATCGCGTTCACATTCTGCTGCTACATCACGTGTTTGCGGACGAGATTGGCCCGTTTCGTCGCCTTCTGGAAACGCTTCGCAGGGACTACACCTTCATCGGTTATTCCGAAGCGGTGGCGCGAATTCTGGAGAACCGCATCGATGACACGTATCTGGCGATCAGCTTCGACGACGGCCTGAAATGTTGCCGGCAGGCGGCCGACGTGTTGGACGAATTCGGTGCGCAAGCGTGCTTCTTCATTTGCCCGCCGCTCGTGGGCGAAATGAACACGGACGTGATCGCGCGATTCTGCCGCGAACGGCTCCGTTATCCGCCGGTCGAATTTCTCGATTGGAACGATGTCGAACAGCTTATCGCCCGCGGCCACGAGGTCGGTGGACACACGATGCAACACGTCCGTCTCAACCTGATTGAACCTGCCGCTGCGCACGACGAGATCGGCAAAACGTACGACGTATTGAAGTCCCGACTTGGCGTGGCACCGCATTTTGCCTGGCCATACGGTCGATTCGCAGACATTAACGCCGCGGCGATCCACTCCGTGTTCGACGCCGGCTTTCGTTCGTGCGCGTCTGGCGTTCGAGGAAGTCACGGGCCGACGCGTTCGCAGACCGTCGCGGCGCCGTTTGCCCCCGCGCAATTGTGTTTGCGGCGCGAGTCGATCGCGGCCGGTTGGCCCCAATCGCACGTGAACTACTTTCTCCGCAAAGCCGCGCGTCGGCCGTTGACGATCGACCGGACGTGGCCGGCCGCACTTTCTCCCGTTTCAAACCGAGACCCGGATATCCTATGCACATCGCCATCAATGCGATCCCGATCCAGCCCGGCGGCGGCCTGACCGTGCTCCGCGGCCTGGTGCAAAGCTTGCGCGCGTGCCGACCGGCGTGGCGCATCACCGTGCTGACCGGCAGCGACGCGACGCTCGAGTCGGTCGAGTCGCTCGGCTCGGCGACCAACGTCGACCGCGCGCTCGACGCCAGCAATTCCGCGCACGCCTATCTCTGGCAGACCGCGAGACTTGGCCCGTTACTGCGCAAACGGGGCGTCGACGTGCTCGTCGCCTTCAACCACTACCAACTCCACGTGTCGTGCCCACAGGTTGTGTACCACCTCAATCTGCGGCGGTTCTGCCGGGCGTACCGTTCGCGGCGGCCGACGGCCCTGGCGCAGGAAGCGCTGCGCGACTGGTTGGCGCGGCGCGCCCTGCGCCGCGCGGACGCGAACGTGTTTGAGTCGCGCTTCCTGCGCGACGCGGCCGCCATCAGCTTGGGACGGCAACCAAAACACGCGGAAATCATCTACGTCGGCCTGCCGGATAGCCTGCTAACATCATCCGGCGATCGGCCGACCGCAGGCGCGACCAATTCGCGTCGGCTGGTCGCGATCACCAGTCCTGAACCGCATAAGGACAATCCGACGCTCATTCGGACTTTGGCCCGGCTGGTGCGCAAGGAGCCGCAAACAGATTGGCACCTCGACATCGTCGGCGGCGTCGACGCGGCGGCTTGGCAGCCCATGCGGCATCTGGCCGAAGGGCTTGGTGTGCGCGGCCGGATCGCGTGGCACGGCTTCCGTGATCAGGATGCGATCGCGCGGCTGCTGCGCGGCGCGCTGTGCCTCGTCTCGACGAGCCAACTCGAATCGTTCGCGATGGTCGCGCTCGAATCCATGGCCCGCGGCTGCCCGCCGATCGTCGCCGACTGCGCGGCGATGCCGGAAAGTGTGGGCGACGCGGCGCTCCTGGCGACTCCCGGCAAGCCGGCGGCATTTGCCGACGCCGCGTTGCGAATTGCCAACGAGCCACACTTGCGGGAGCAACTGGTGTCGCGCGGTCAGACCTGGATTCGCAACTTCCGCTGGTCGCGGTGCGGCGCGGCATTCGCCAAGACCATCGAAACGCTGAGGGAAAGTGCTGCAACGGTTAGTGAAGTTCGCAAGCTTCAATCGCCCGCAGCATGACGATTGTCAAAATCGCCGGCGAGCTACGCCTGGCTGGTCCGAGCCGGCCTATTGGTTTGGCCATTCTGTAGATCTCACGCTGCGGCCGATCCTTTCGAACAGCTTATCGACCGCGGCGCCGTGAGTTTCTTCCAACAGCGCGTGGGCGCGGGCGTTCTCCACCTCATCGTGGTAGTTGATGGCCGAGGCCGATGCGAGCGATTCGGATTCATCGGAAAATCTGTCCGCTGTCGTCGACTCGAATGCGAGTTCCGTGTAGCGGTCCGTCTGCGTCGCCGCCTCGCGCTGAACTATGTGTTTGGTCGACGGCGTGCTCAACGGACGCTGTGCATTCGTCCGTTGCGCGTCGACGATAACCGCCGAATCAGCTGCCACCGCCGTCGACAGCTTGCCGGCCGGCTGCGACTGCGCGACGGATGCCGTCTGCGCTAGCGGCGTCGTCGCATTGTGCAGCAGCGACGGATTCGTGTAGTAATTGCCGTCGAACCTGGCGATGAGCGTGCTGGTCGACAGATCGGCCTGTCCGTTCCACCGATAGAGTTGACCGCTAGGCACAATGAAGAACCACGCGCCGTTCGTGCCGCGCATCCATTTCTCGTTGTGTCCGCCCCAGTTGAACGAGTAGCTTCCCGTCGACTGCAGCCCCAGTTGCTGGTCGAGTTGTTGCGCCAATTGCGGCATCGTGACAGGGGCCGACGACGCTTCGTGCAACAGCCGCGGATCGGCGTGGAAGCTCGCATCGAGCTGCGCGAGCTTTGTACTTCCAGACAGATCGCGCGTGCCGGACCATTTGTAGAATGCGCCGTCGGGAGTGATGAAGTACCAGCGGTTGTCGGCGCCGCGCATCCACTTCTCGCCCATGCCGCCCCAGTTCGTCGAATACGAGCTGGCAAGTGCGAGTCCGAGTTGCCCGTCGAGCGCCGACGCCTGCTCCGCCGGCGTCAGCGACCTCGGCGCTTCGCTCGCCAACGTGTAGTGGACGGCAAGCTGGAAATGCGACACTTTCGCACTGGCCGCCAGGCCAATTGCGTACGTCTGGCCGGCGACGACATTGAACGACAAAGTGCCGCTATCCTGGGTGAACGTGCCGAGCGTACTCGTGACCCATTTCGACGTGCCGTCGTCGCTCGCAGTGCTCAGGCTGACGCTGCCAGTAGCACTCGCCGTAAAGCGGAAGAAATCGGCGTCGTCCAGCCGGCCGAGGATGCCGCTCACGGTCGACGTGCCCGTGCCGGCAAACGTCCCTAAATTGTGCGCGGTGGCGACGGTCGAGCCGAAATCGTCGTTCGGCAACAACGCACTGATGGCGCTATTCAGATTCAGCCGCTTGTACGTCTGGCCCGTGACGGCATCGAAGACGCTGTCGGCTGTGGCCAGCAGGTGGTTGAAAATCGTGTCCTGCGTGATGTTCGTCATCCCGGCGAACTGCATCGCCTCGCGCACGAGCACGCTCGCGCCGGCGACGTACGGCGCCGCCATGCTCGTGCCCGAGAAGCTCGCGTAGTCGTCGGCGCGATTGTTGTGGTTGCCGATGTAATCGGGCACCGTGCTCATGATGTACCGGCCCGGTGCGGCGATCGCTCGCGTGTGCCGTTGGCTGAACGAGCTCAACTGGCCGTTGTCGTCGACGCTCATCACGGGCACGACCGACGGGCTGGCGGCTGGGTAGCTGAGACCTGCCGTGTTGTAGGTCGCGAAGCTGTTGCCGGCCGACACGCTGGTGAAGATGCCGTCGGCCTTGAGTTGCGCGAGCTCGTCTTCCAACGTCGTCCAGTTCGGTATCGTGTTGGCGTTCCACGTCGTACCGAGCGACATGTTGACGGCCGTGATCGGGTTTTCGAACGAGTTGCGATTTTCGTGAACCCAGCGCAGTGCGCGCTCGACCCAAGCGAAGCTGCCGGCGCCCGAATCGTTGAACACGCGCAGGCCGACGAGGTCGACGCCCGGCGCGACGCCGGTATCCTTGAGGCCCTTCGCGCTCGCGCCGACGATGCCGGCGACGTGCGTGCCGTGCGAGCCGGCCCCGCCGTCGTCGTACGGATTGGCGTCGTTCTCCTCGCTGAAATCCCAGCCGCCCACCACGCGGTAATTCGGCCCCAGCCCGCCGCCAAGCGCGACGTGATCCCACGCGATGCCGCTGTCGATGATCGCCACGGTCTGGCCGGTGCCGATGAAGCCGTAGGCATTGCGGGCCTGCGTCAGGCCGGTCGTGCCGTGCGCGCTGGCCAGCGTTTGCTCGACGTCGCCCAGCATCGCGTCGAGGTCGCGGTCGGCATTGGCATCGATCCAGAAGTCGGCGTCCGGACCGAGTTGATACGCGAGCGCGGGGACGTCGGCTGTCAGGCCGCCGTGCTCAGCGAGGTCGGCGGTCGACAACGTCTGAGCCTCCGCGATCGCGCCGGCAAGCGGATCGGCCGACATTACGATGCGATCTTCCAGCGTTTCGAGCGTCGTCGTGCGCAGCGTGCGGCGAGGTGAACCTTGGGAGCCCATCGAGCTTCGACCCTCGAGCTTTTGTGGACGCGCAGCGGCCGATCCATGTTGAAAACAACGCGAGCACAGGCTCGATCGTGAGGGTGGCAAGCGAGCCCGGAAAAGCACGGCATATCCGCCGGGCATCGTGCCCCGCCGGACATACAAACGTAGGTCAGAAGCCTACGGCCAGCGGACGGAGAGGGCGGGCAGCGACGATGCGGCCACGCCAGATTTGATTACGCAACGCAACACGATCCGGTTCGACGTGGCGGAAAAGCAACGCAATGTAGCAGGCACACTCCGTGTGCCGTCGCCGAAGTGAGGACCATTCTGGCGCTCGGCGAGGGCTACGGCACACGGAGCGTGCCTGCTACACTGTCGTCATGCGACTCCTAATCAAGAACACCAAGGTCGTTCTACCGGATGCGATTGAGCGGGTATCGATCGTAATTGACGACGGGCGGATCGCCGATATTGACCCCGCGCCGCAGCTGTCCGTCGATGAAACTATCGATGCGGCCGGTTTGCATTTGCTGCCGGGCGTGGTCGATGATCAAGTGCATTTTCGCGAGCCGGGGCTGACTCACAAGGAGGATTTGACGACGGCCAGCCGGGCGTGTGCCAAGGGTGGCGTCACCACGTTTCTCGAGATGCCGAACACGTCGCCGCCTGCGACCACCCAGGCTCGGTTGGAGGAGAAGCTTGCGCTGGCCGCGCGAAAGTCGCTGGTGAATTACGGTTTCTACATCGGTGCGACGGCGGATAATATCGACGATTTGAAGCGGGCCCAGCGCACGCCGGGAATCAAGATTTTCATCGGCTCCAGCACGGGCGATCTGCTGGTCGATGAACAACCCGCGCTGGAAAGAATCTTCGCCGAGACGTCGCTGCCGATCACCGCGCACTGCGAAGATGAAACGACCGTGCGCACCAACGCGGCCCGGCTGGCCGGCACGCACGACGTGGCCGATCACTCGCGGATTCGCGACCACGCCGCGGCGCTTATCGCCACGCGGCGGGCACTCGATCTGGCGCACCGACATCGGCACCGGTTCCACGTGCTGCACGTATCAACCGCTGCCGAGACGGAGCTGCTGGCCGATCATCGCGGGCTCATTACGGGCGAGGCGTGCCCGCACCATCTGCTGCTGAGCGTCGACGACTACGCCCGTCTCGGCACGCTCGCGCAGATGAATCCCTCGCTGAAAACGCGCGCGGACAGCGCCGCGCTGTGGCAGGCACTTGTCGACGGCCGATTGCAGGTGGTCGCGACCGATCATGCGCCCCACACGTTGGAGGAAAAGCAGCGGCCATATCCAGATTCGCCGTCCGGCGTGCCGGCGGTCGAGAATTCGCTCGCGCTGATGCTCAACGAAGTGCATCGCGGCCGCTGCACCCTGCAGCAGGTCGTGCATTGGATGTGCGACGCGCCGGCGCGGGTGTGGGACATCGTCGGCAAGGGCCGTATCGCGGTCGGATATGATGCCGATCTGGTGCTGGTGGATCTCGAACGCGCCGCGGAGGTACGCAATGAAGACCAACTCACGAAATGCGGCTGGAGCCCGTGGCATGGCGAGACGCTGGTCGGCTGGCCGATGCGGACGTGGGTGATGGGCCGTGAAGTATATCGCGACGGCCGATTCAACATTGAGCGCTGCGGGCAGGAAGTAGTGTTCGATCACGCGCGCGGTGGCTACTGGGGCACCGAATGAACCTGAACCCACCGTATTTTGGTTATGCAATCGTCACCGGTGGCGGAAGCGGCCTCGGGCGCGAGATTTGCAAGGTGCTCTCAGAGCGCAGTTACCGCGTCGCCATTGTCGGCCTGCACCGCGAAGGATTGGAGGAAACTAAGCGGATCATTGAACTTGCCGATGTGCCGCCGGCCGATCCGGGAATTTCACAGCATATCGATACGATCGAAATCGACCTTGCTGGTGGCCAAGTCGAGATTTGCGACGTCACCGATGCTGCCGCCTGGCGAGCACTGCGCGATCGCCTGCAGTCCGAGTGGCCGCGGCTCGATATCCTGGTAAACAATGCGGGCATGTTCAGCAGCGGTTTTGTCGGACGGCAAGACCTCGCTGAAGTCGAG
Organism: Lacipirellulaceae bacterium; assembly: GCA_044868555.1. Classification (GTDB taxonomy): domain Bacteria; phylum Planctomycetota; class Planctomycetia; order Pirellulales; family Lacipirellulaceae; genus JABDGM01. The sequence goes on from JBIOWO010000355.1 coordinate 9,624, forward strand.
CGGCTGCTACGACTGAACCTTTACGGCGTGATCTACGGCTGCGAAACGATGGTCCCATGGCTTATTGAGAGTGCGAGACGACCGAAGCTGGCGCACTCCCATGTCGTGAACGTGTCGTCGATCTATGGTTTCCTTTGTCCGCCCGGCATGTCGGCGTACAACGTCTCCAAGGCCGGCATTGTGAGCCTGTCGGAAACTTTGCGTGGCGAGCTTGAGCCACACAACGTGGGCGTGACGGTCGTCTGCCCCGGCCCAATGCCGACGCGGTTCATCGACGCCGCGCACTTTGAGAGCGATGCGTATCGCCGGCTTGCCGAAACTCGTGTTCACCACTCAAGGTTGCGGCCTGTTGATGTTGCCAAGGCTGTCGATGCTGCAATTATGGGCAACGAACTCTATTGCGTGATGGGAGCTCGCGAGCGCTGGTACTGGCGGCTGAAGCGCTGGCTCCCGAGAACGGTGTTGCAGCAGGTTGCGAAGCGCGTGCGGCAGGATTTGAAGACGCTCACATAGCCCGGCCATCCTGGCCGTGGAAATGTTCGTGGTGGTTACCGACCCAAGATGGGTCGGCTATATTCATTCGAATTGCACGCTCCAGCGCACGTCTTTGTTCGCTGGCGTATCAATGCGCACGCGCCAACCAAGCGGCTCCTCGCCGACGATCTGAATCGACGCGTCCGCGTTGACGTTCGACAACTTCAGCTCTCCGCCAGCCGGTTTGGCGATTCGCAGTTCGTACGTATCGCCGCCCACAACGCGGCTCGATCCACGGAGCGTTTTCGTTTTACCGTCCCAGGATTCTTCGATCACGTCGATCACGCCCTGCGTGATATGCCGCGACGTGCTGATGAGTTGCGGACGATCGGCCGCCGGACGCACGGCCAGGATACGGCACGACGCCGGTTCGATGCTTTCATCCAGCGCATCGCCTGCGAGCGTGCCGAACTTGTTGGCCCAATAGTCAAACGTGATGTACTTGTCGGCTCGTGGCAGACCGATCCGCTCGTAGGTTGCTTCAATTTCGGCATCATCCTTGTCGCTCCAATTGAACAGGCCAACGACGTAGAACGGCATCCCGCGGTGTTTGTCCTCGAGCAGCCAGATGCGCGGCGTGCGCTGGTCGAACAGGTCAACTGGCCGCGGCAGCAGGTTGTGCGACGGGATCGCGCGCTTGAGCAGATCGAATCGCTCCGGCGGCAAGTCGGCGTAATAGAACGAGTTGGAATGCAGTTGGCCGCTCAGCGTCACCCACGAAAGGAGCGCCTGCGCCTGCGCAAGCGGCACCGCTGGGCGGACGTAGACCGGGTCGGGATCGTTATACCACACGCGGCCGTGCAGGAAGTACAGGTTGCTGCCGCTGAATGGGCCGCGAGTCATCTGCGACCATTCGTGCTTGTTGTCGGGGCCAATCCGCATCGCGTCGACAAAGCCGATCGACGGGCCGAGGATGCGCATGTTTTGCGCCAGATTGCAGCCGAGGATGAACACGTCCTTGCCGGCCGTGTCGCGGACGATCTTCATGCCCGTGCGGTAGGCTTCAACGTGTGTCATGTCGAGATTCGAGAGCTTCGCCTCGCCGAAATTGTCTTCCTTGTAACCTTCGTTGACGTAGGCGATCGCGGCCGCCATGCCGGTCCACAGGCCGTCGATCTTGATGTACTGATAGCCCCAATCGCGGCAGATTGTTTTCGTGCGCAGGCGGACGAAGTCCTGCGCCTCCGGATGCGAAAGATCGAGGCACGTGCCGCCCCATTTCACTTCGAACGGCTTGCCGTCCTTGAGCGTGAACAGGTGCTGCATCTCGGCGAAGTACGGATCGTACGACGTGCCGGCGAACGGCATGTACCACAGGCCCGGCGTGAGGCCGTGCTCCTTGATGTAATCGGCCGTGGCCTTCATGCCGTTTGGATACGGACCGTCGGGGCGGACGCGGGTGAAGATCCGCAGCGGCCCGTCCGTCGACACGCCGTCCTGCCACTTGTCGTCGATCTGAATCACGCTGAAGCCGAACGGTTTCAAGTGCTCGGCGGCAAAGTCGGTCTGGCGGCGAATTTGCCTTTCGTCCGATGCGCGGGCGTGGTACCACGTGCAGTAGACGCTCGGCTGCGGCGGCAAATGGATGTCGTAATAATCGCGGGCCGCGTCGGCCGATGCTTCGAGACCGATGCGGGCGTCGGGGAAGTAGCCGATCAGGAGCAACTCGGAGCCCCCTTCATGACTGTTCGGCTTGACGCGCAATTGTCCGTAGTCGACACGAGCTGTGACTCGCGTTGTGTTGCTATCCTGGCCAGGCTCATGAAATAAGACACCGCTGCCGCGTTCGTTCGTGAGCCAGGCCATGACAACGCCGTTGCGTGAATCGGGATCGACAATCGCGAGGTGATGATAACTGCCGCTTGCGTTGCGATCGCCGAGTCGATTGAGCCCAAACGTGCCGAACGCGCGACCGCGTTCCATCGGTTTACCGGTGGCCACGTCGATGCGGGCCAGCTCGCGACGGGAAACGCTTTCGTAATCGCGCGAGTTATTCACGTTCCAATCGCGCAGGATCGCGAATGGCATTTTCTCCGGCAGCATGATCATCGCGTTCGAACCTTCGCGCCGTTCAAGCAGTACGTACTTCGTGTGCCCCAACTTCGGAACGTCGGCAGCACCCGTTTGAGCGCGAAAGAATGTTCGTTCGCCAGGCCACTGGATGGCCCGAACAAACTCGACGCCGGAGTCGCGATGCTGCATGCCGACTGCGCCCGTTTTGCTGTCGACCGTGATACGGATCACGGCGTTCTCGACGGCGATTGGCTCAGCGGCCGCGTTCGCGGCGGCGCAGGTGAAGATGGCAGCAAATAGAATGAAACTGTGATACCGAGCGAAGGACCGCTGCATGCTTGTGTCCGCCTGTATCGAGATTCGATTTTTGGGCGCCAAACGTGCATTATAGCCGGGCGTTGAACCCACCCTACCCTGCGGTTGCGGAGAGTGGCTGCGGAAATACGGCGGAGTTGCTGGTCCGTGGTCCCTAGTCCGTGGACTTGGGTCATTGGTGCTTGGTCGCTGGTCATTTATCATAACTCGCATGTTGCACCTGAAATCGGATACGTCCGCCCGCTGGTTGGCTCAGGTCGACGCCGACTTGCCGTCGATTCTTATCGATCATGCCCATTGCGAGAAGAAAGCGGCGGGAACGGCGCTGAATCTCATTTTCGCGTACGTCGAAGATATCGAACTGTGTCGCGAGATGACGGAGATCGTGGGCGAGGAGTTGGAGCACTTTCACATGGTGCTCGACCTGTTGGCGCGGCGCGGCATCCGCTTCCGCCGACTCACGCCGTCGACCTACGGGCGGGAGCTCAACGACCTGGTGCGGAAGCAGGAGCCGCAACGGGCCGTCGATCGGCTGCTCGTGGCGGGACTCATCGAGGCCCGCAGCTGCGAACGATTCCATGTGTTGGCCGGACATGTCCAGGACGCGGAGCTGGCCGAGTTTTATCAATCGCTGTTCGAGTCGGAAGCGCGGCATCACTCGACGTACACGCGGCTGGCGAAGCACTTCGCGCCGGAGGCCGACGTGATGGCCCGGCTCGACGAGCTGGCCGCGGCCGAGGCGGCGATCATCGACCGCGGTGAGACGATCGCACGCATGCATAGTTGAGCGGCGAGCTACGAGCGGCGAGCGGCGAGAAAGAGATGGAAAGCAATGCGCCATTTCTTCTCGTTGCTCGTCGCTCGTCGCTACCATCCCGGTCCGCGCGTGTCGACTTCACCGCTGGGCCAGCCGGGGGCGGCTGGGTAGCGCATGATGGCCGTGTCCCAGAAGGGATTCTTTTGCGGGACGTCGGCCAGCGAATTGATGAAGCGGTTGTCGACCGTCACGCAGCCGAGCTTTTCGTAGAACGGGCGGACGTTTTCGCCGGTCTGGAAGAGCGCGAACGGATACGGCCCGTGGTCCACCAGATCGAATGCGGCCCGCACGACCTTCTGACCCAGATGCTGGCCGCGGACGGTCGGGTCGGTGCACACGCGGGCCAGTGCGAGGACCGTCATGTCACCGGCCGACGTGCCGAGCGTGCGCGAATTCGCTTGCGCGCAAGCGATTACGCGGTCTCCGTCGCGGATCACAAACAGCCGCGGATGCTCGTCCTCGGGGCCCGAGTAGTGGCGATGCTTGCTCACGAGCTCGTCGGTGAGCGTGTCCAGCGTGCGTCCCGGCTTGGGCCAGATGCTGATAAGCAGCGCGGCCACGGCCCGGGCGTCGGGCTCGGTGATGTTGCGGCGGTCGAGGGTTTCGATTTGCATAACCACGCGTGACTGCTTGCGATTTGGTCGTCGACTGCGTATTGTAATGTTTTCGCGTTCGACACGGTATTCGGAGATTTTGGCCATGGCGAAAGATGCTGTAGCAAGTGCGTCGCGAACGAATCGACGAGAGTTTGTTGTGGTCGGAGCGGGGCTGTCGGCGGCGGCTGTGGCGGCGATGGCATCGGTCGACTCGCTGTTTGCCCAGGAGGCGGCCGAGAAGCCGTTGGGCCTCAAGCGGATCATCGAGCCGGGGCAGACGATTCTATTTCAAGGCGATTCGATCACCGACGCCGGCCGCGACCGAAAGTTGGCGGGCGAAGTGAACTCGTACAAGGCGCTCGGCAACGGCTACGCGTGGCTGGCCGCGGCCCAGCTCTTGGTGGATTCGCCGGACGCAGGGTACAAGATTTTCAACCGTGGCATCAGCGGCAACAAAGTGTATCAGCTGGCCGAGCGGTGGCAGGCCGATTGCCTCGACATTAAGCCGGACGTGCTGAGCATTCTCATCGGCGTGAACGACTACTGGCACCTCAAAAAACACAATTACGATGGGACGGTGGAAAAGTATGAGACCGACTATCGCGAGCTCGTCGAACGCACGAAGAACGCGCTGCCGAATGTGCGGCTGGTGATCTGCGAGCCGTTCCTCTTGGAGTGCGGCAACGTGACGCCCGATTGGTTGCCCGAGTTTGCGCCGTATCGGGCAGCGGCGCGGCGCGTGGCCGAGGGAGCGGGCGCGACGTTCGTGCCGTTCCAGACGATGTTCGACGTTGCCGCAAAAGTGGCACCGCCGCAAGTATGGGCGGGCGACGGCGTGCATCCATCGCCGAGCGGCGCTGCGCTAATGGCGCACGCCTGGCTACGCGCAGCGGGTGCGTGAGGTGCTTCTCCGCGCCCTTGAACCTAGTCTTCGTCTCCGATTTCCAAAGTTGTCGTGCCGTTCGCGGTGCCGAGCGCATCGAAGCGAATGATGCCGGAGAGTTCCAAGTCTTCGATTCTCTTATTCGATAAGTTCACACCCAGCAGTCCGTTCGGACCGATCAGGTCCGTGGCGCTGGCGGTGAAGTTGGAAGTGAACGTGCGGGTCAACGAAATGTGTCGTTCGACGTCGGTGCTCGGGCCCTCGGCATCCAGTTCCAGGTTGACGATAATTTTTATGTAACCGCCCGGCGCGACCGTTCCAACAAGCACAAAATCGTTGAAGAAGAAACCACGTAGAGGTGCCCCGTCATCGGCTTCGAGCTCAAATTCGTCGAAGTCGATCGCGAGCACGGCCGGCTTGTTCTTGATGGGACGGAACTGCTGGACGAGCACACTGGGATAAAACTCGCCGCTGAGGTAGCTGCCGTCGTAATAGAAGGCCGCGTCGAGATTTGCGGAACCGAAGCTACTCCCTTTCGTTCGACTCGCGGAGAAGTATATCGGCCAGGTGCCGGGCTTCAGCCTGCCGGCAGAGAATATCTTTCTTTGCGTTGTATTATCCAAGTTGCCGCTGAATGCGACGATGATCCGGGCGTCGAAGTCCTCGATTTTCGTGGCGGCGACGACCGTACTCGCGGAGCGATCTAGCACGAGGACGCCAAGCAGAATCAGCGCTACAAATGACTTCGCACGAACACTCATCACAGGGACCTCCATTGTTAAAGCGAATCAAGTTGTCTCTCGCCTGAAGAGTGGTTGGCACGCGCGCACCAGTACGCATGCAGAACAAACACGCGGCGAGTATACCGGGCTGCAATGCGGAAAGTCAATTAGTTTTGGAAAAAAGCGGTGAGCGACGAGCAATGTGCGACGAGAGCCAAAGGACGTGGATATCTCGTCGTCGCTGCTCGGGACTCTATATCGGCTGGCTTTCCTTTCTGGCTAATAGCTAACAGCTAACGGCTAACAGCTTCTCTCAAAAAAAGAAATGATGTGCACACTGACGTTAGGATCGAGCGGGCGCATGAGCGGTAACGCCTCAGCGAACGCTCGATCACTACATCACCCGCCCGGCACACCGCGGTCATAATGAGCCGATCGCACATGGCGGGGCTGCAATTTGGAGATGTCGCACTCGAAAGTGGGCTACCGTTGGGAGTGACATCAAAATGCAGCTTCCCGACATGCGACCGGCCAGTCGACTTGCCGCGGCCAGCGCCTGACGGACATTCCACGTGCCACCCTAGCAGACGTGGTGGCCCAATTTCTACAAGAAAGTTTTTGGGAAATTGGAAGAGGGATGAGAGCTGAGAGATTGGCCGCAGATTTCGCAGATTTTCGCAGATGGGCGTACTTGTCGGGGAACTTCAGCGTTCATCGGCACAAACCGCGGCTACTCGATCTGCGACGTCAGAAGCGCGAGATCGGTGGCCAAGAATTGGGGATTGACGCGGCGCAGTTCGCACCAATCGATGTTGCCGCGGCGCGGCTTTGGCGGCGGAACGCCTCGATGAGCATTGCCAGTTCACACCTGCATTGTCACCAAGTCGATTGCCGCCGCCAACGTATCCATCAATACGTCCACCTCCTCCACCGACATCGCCAACGGCGGCATCACATACAGCACATCCCCCAGCGGCCGAATCCATACGCCGCGGGCCAGCGCTTCCCGACACACCCGCCAGGCCCGTCGTTCGGCAACAGGATAAGGCAGCCGGCTCGCTTTGTCCGGAGTCAGTCCCAGCGCTCCGATCATTCCGCACTGTCGTGTGCAGGCCACGTGCGGATGCTCGGCCAGAGAGCACAAATGTTCGCTCAGCCGCGCAATCTTCGCCGGCAGCTTCGCCAGTGTCTGTTCCTCATCGAACACATCGAGCGTCGCCAGCGCCGCCGCCGCCGCCAGCGGATTGCCGCTGTACGTATGCCCGTGATGCAGCGTCCGCCCCTCGTGCCACGCGCCCAGAAAAGCGTTGTAGATCGCGTCACTCGTCAGTGTCGCCGACAGCGGCAAGTACCCGCCGGTCAAGCCTTTGCCGAGGCACAAGAAGTCCGGCACGACGCCTTCCTGCTGGCACGCAAACATCGTCCCGGTGCGCCCCATCCCTACCGCCACCTCGTCGGCGATCAGAAGCACCTCGAATTTCCTGGTGAGCTCGCGCACGCCGCGCAAATAGCCGGGCGGATGCATCACCATCCCCGCCGCACACTGAACCAACGGCTCAATCACCATCGCAGCCAGTTCACTATGTTGAGTTTGAAGTTCCGCCTCAAGTACCGCAAGAGCATGTTCGACGATTCCCTGCTCCCTGCCCCCCGCCCCCTGCTCCCTGCCATCGGGCATCGGAACGCGAATCACGTCGAACAGCAGCGGCTCGAAAATCGCATGGAACCGCGCGATCCCGCTGACGCTCGCGCTGCCGATCGTATCGCCATGATATGCCTCGCCCAGCGCGATGAATTTCGTTTTCTCCGGCCGCGGCTTCTCGCACTGCCGCCAATACTGAAACGCCATCTTCAGCGCGACCTCGACCGCCGACGAACCGTCGCTGGCGAAGAACACGCGATTCAGATCGCCTGGCGCCAGATCGGCCAGCCGCTTCGCCAGCCGCACCGTCGTATCGCACCCCATGCCAAGCGACGTGGCGTGAGCGACCCGGTCGAGCTGCTCGCGGACCGCCGCGTCGATCCGCGGATGCCGATGCCCGTGGACATTGCACCACATGCTGCTGGCGCCGTCGAGATACGACCGGCCGTCGATATCGAACAGCCGGCACCCTTCGGCCCGCTCGATCACCAGCGGCTCATACTCGGCCATCTGCGTAAACGCATGCCAATAATGCCGCCGGTCCCAGTCCAGAAGCTCTTCGCGCGTGGTTACATTCGTCATTCGTCATTCGTCATTCGTCATTCGAAGAACGCGCTCCGCTTTCGCTCGCTGCCGCTCGCGGGCGCGTCGCGGCTAAACGTCTACCAGCTTACGCGGACCGCCGCACCCGCCTTCACTCCCAACATCACCGTCGCGCTCTCGTCGACAATGGCCAGCTCCAGCCGGTCGCCCGACCCGATGAGCGCCACCAGCGTGAGCGCCGGCTGGTCGCTGTACGTATTAAAAATGCCCTGCGTCTGGTGGTCGTCGCACGTCACGGTGACCGACTCGTCGGTCGGCACGCCGCGGAGCATTTCGCGCGTGATGTTCGTGATCAGGTTGCCGAACGAGTCGACCTCGATCACTTCGCCGTCGATGTGGTTGGCCATCCGTCGCGCCTCCGCCCAAGTCAGTTCCGTAAGCTCCGCGATCGCCGGCCCCAACTCGTCGGGCGACAAGCCGAGGCTCAGCCGGGCCGCCACGGGCGCCATAATGTCCCGCCCGTGAAACGTGGCCGACACCACGGGCAGCCAGAATCGCGGCTCTTCGATGCGGATTATCTTAGACGGCTTTTCCCGCTCGGCCAAGCGACTCAACAGCCCATTATCGGGTGCGACAAACTGCTGCGAGCCGATCCGAGCGTACACAATCGCCCGAGAGCTCCCCACGCCCGGATCGACCACCGCCACGTGGATTGTCTGCGGCGGAAACCAGGGCGCCATTTCCGCCAGCGCGATTGCCCCGCCGCGCACATCCTGCGGCGCGACCGAGTGCGTCAGATCCACCACCCGCGCCTCGGGATGGATCGAGTAGATGACCCCCTTCATCGCCCCCACGTACCGGCTCCCCGCGCCGAAGTCGGTCGTCAGCGTGATGAGGGACGCGGCCATGACGTGCACCCTCAGTCGCTACGGTTGTCGCATCAACGCCCGAAATCCGGCTTGCTCAAAATGGCGGTCGCCGGTCAGAGCATCCATGATGCCGCGCTGCTGCATGACGACGAACGAAATGCAGTCGGTAAGCGACCAGTCCTTGTCAGGGCGTGCGGCGTACAGCTCGATACCGTCAGAAAAAAACTCTTCGTCAAAAGAAACCACGTCAACTTGAGGGTCGGCTTCCAAAAGCCGGTAAAGATCGATGAATCGTTGACGCTTGGCCCGAGAAGCCATGGCGTCTGCCAATTCAGTGAGTATCCATTCCGTTGTGACGAATCGTCCAGAGCCCCTACTTATTTCTTTAGCCTTTGAATGCGCGCGGTCTTTCCGATTGAGCAACGCCATAAAGTAGAACGTATCGGCAAACAGCGTCATGACCGTTTCGGCGTTCCGTGGATGTAATGATCGTGGTTTTCGGCCCAGTCCTCCGGTCCTTCGACCGTGCCGGCAAGCGCGCGGAGTTTCTCCCAAATCGTCGGCTGCTGGCCGTTCGATACTATCTCCACGGTCACTTCCGCGCCTTCCGGCAGCGATACTGCTTCATCGAGCGTAACTTGCCCGTTCTTTACGTGTCCGCGATAGGTCATGGCCACCTCCGTACTGCGTCGCAATCGCCGCTACTCCCTTAAGTATATCCCAGTTGGCGCTACAGGGTCAAAGCAGCACGGGCGGTTGAAACCGAAGCACCACGGAACTAGCTGGACTTGGCCTGTATCAGTTGCAGGCACATCTCGCGGAATTGTCCCGGATCGATATTGGGATTACGTTTTTTTGCCTGGCCAACGAGTGCGCCGACGGCTTGAATTTTACCGCTGCGAATGTCGGACACAATTTTTGCGTTCGCCGCAATAATGTCCTGGCAGAGAGCTGTCAGTTCAGATTCAGACACCGTTTGAAATCCGAACTTCTCAAGCGCATCTTTTGGTTCGTTCGACCCCGTTTGGTAAAGATGCTCTAGGAATTCTGTATAACGCGGCGGTGGAATCGCACCGTGCTCCAAAAACGAAATTGTCGAGTTGAGCGTACCCGAAGATATAGGAAAATTTTGGATTGGTTTTCCCGCAAGATGACCAAACACAAATTGGGTGACCGTGTTCGCAGCGGTCTTAGGATTCACATTTGGCGTCCAAGAGGATGCGTTCGTTCCTGTTGTCTCCAAATAAAAGTCAACTGTCGGTCGGCCTGCTTCAACGATCACACTTGCATCATAAGGCGGCAACTTGAACTTCGTTTCCAAGTTCTTTCTTAATTGTGCCGGCAATTCAGGCAGGCTCGCATGTGCCTCGTCCAGGTCTTTCGCGGTCACCGTCACGGGCG
>JBIOWO010000356.1:0-13918 GCA_044868555.1 Lacipirellulaceae bacterium
CGCCGCGATCGCGGCGTGAGCATGCTCGTGGTATCGGAGGGAACATGCTTACCCGCTACCGCGTGAAAGCATGCCACCCATTGCAAGCGGCACGGGCGATTAATCCTTGCCCTTGTGTTCCACTTTCGGCCAGTATTTCTGGAAATCGAAATCGGGACTGTTATCGACGTCGTGGCACTCCATGCACATCTGCACGACCTTGCCGCCTTTGAACTCCTGGCCCTCTTTGTTGCCCTCGTTGCGGACGATCTTCAGCCGCAGCGCCGCTCGCAGCTTTTCCAACTCTTTCTCGCTGGCCTCGATCTCGCCCGTTTCGGCGGCGACGTGCCGCGCGGCCGGGCCGTGACAATTCTCGCAGCCGTTGCCGACCAGCTCGGGCGTTTCCTGGAGGCCGAGGAAGCCGGTTTCGAACGGGAAATACTTTTGCGGTTCCCAACCGGTCGCGTGGCAGCTTAGGCACTCCGGATCGAAGTGCCGCGGCGGCTTGAGTTCGACCAGCGTTTCCGTGGCGTGGGAATGGGGCGTGTGAATGTGGACCTCCGTCGCCGACAGGTGGCAATCGCCGCACACTTTGCTGCCGGCGAACTTGCCGCCCGATTCATGCAAGGTCGGCTTCAGACCGAGCCCTTCCAGTCCCAGCGTTTCCAGCCGCTTCTGATACTCCACGTGCATCGCGTCGATTTCCGGTGCGTCGGCAAAGCGATGGTCGAGCGGCACGCGCTGGTAACGAAACGGCGTCGGCCCGCCCTTGTACAGGCCCACAACCACCACGTACATCCCCTTGTGCCCCACTTCGATCAGATGGGAGTTCGGCGTGCCTTCGATTTTGGTGGGCGTATTGGGCGGCTCGTCGGCCGCGTGCGCCGGTACCACCCAATTGAACTCGGGAAAACGTCGGGCCAGGTCCTCCGCCTCATCCGGCTCGGCATAAGCCAGCAGCACCAATTGATCGCACTTCGCCTCGAGCAACTTCGGCAGCACTTGCGGAATCGCCTGGTACGGTTCCAGCAGCGTGAGATCGGACGCGTTTTTGAACTGGGCGAGCGCCTTCTTGCCGAGGACCGACGTGATGCCGATCTTCATGCCGCCCGCTTCGACGATCTTGTATCGCTTCGAGAAACCACTGTCGAAATCGACGATCCCGACGTTGGCGGAGACCAGCGGATTGGTGGCCTCGTCCAGATTGATCACGATCGACAAGAGATCCATCCGCAGGTCCTGCTCGCCGATGCCGACGGCGGCGTAGCCCATTTTCTGGAGCGCCCGCAGCGCAAAATCGAATTTGAGCTCGGCTTGCACGCCGAATCGTTTTTCCTGGCCGCCCAGGTCCATTTCCACGAGCGGCCAGTCTTTGGCGCGCAGCTCCTTGAGCAGCGTGGACCTTCGCCGCAGCCCGCCCTTCTGGTTTTCGAGGCCGGCGCATCCGCATGGCTCCAGGTAGCCGTCCTGCTCGCCAGAGAACACGAGCGCCACGTTGGGCTTCGGCCAATCGACAAAGATCGAACCGTTGACGGCGACCGGATCGGGTTTCTGGCGCTGGGCGTACGCCTCGTCGCCCTGCTCCGCGTCGGTCTGCGCCGTCAGCAGCTGCGCAATCAATACGATGCCAAAGGCCGACACCGCGATGAGCCCCGTCCGTGTCCGAATTCGATGTCGGTCAAAAAACATCCGTGATACCTTGCAAGGAAAGTGAGTAGGTGAGTAGGTGAGTAAGTAAGTCAGCTACTCGCAACCTACTCACCTACTCACCTACTCACCTACTCACCTACTCACCTACTCACCTACTCACCAATTTACCTTTCCACCGAGAAACGCACGCCCAACACCAGTTCCTTGACCTTGGGATGGGTCGTATTGAGCACAATGCGACCGGCTTCGCCTTGGGCCGTGTCGGTTCGCACCATGGGCCGCGTGCCGACCGGAACTTCCACTTTCAACGGGACGCTGAATAAATCGTCTTTAAGCTTTTTCGGCTCGCCGACGGTGACGCTTAGTTCGGGCGGGTCGCACGATGCAACTTCAAACTTCACCGCGCCGGCGCCCGCGCCACGGACCATCAGATTCAAAGTCTCCCGCTTGCCCTCGCTGCTCTTGACGCTCCCCAGGAGCAGCACGCCTTGCTCATCGTTCCAACCGAGCCCCCGCACGCTGATGTCGCCCACGACGCGGCCCGTTACGGGTATTTCCAGGTGGTCGCCGTCCTCCAGATTCGTCTTCACCGCCAGCCACTGATTGAAACGGCCGACCGGCAGTCCGGGCTTGGTGGTCACCGTGACGACGACGCCGGATTTTGCTTTTGGATTGGGCAAATCAGCCTGCGCGACCGGGACGATTTGTACGTCGAACTTGTCGCGCAGCATCGGGTCCGAAAGCTGTGGATCGGTTACGACCAGGTCGTCCTGAAGCATGGCCATCACAAATACGCTGGCCGACTTCGGCTCGCCGACCGGAACCGTGTCGAACGCCAGTTCCCGCGGCTCAATCCCCTCGGCATCGGTGACCTCGCCCTGAATGACCAGCTCAATCGTGGAATTCAGCGGATCATTCGTGTACACCGGCGCGGATTGGCGAAACGGCCCGCTGCCGGTGAGGGCCGTCCACTCGAGCGTCACGGTGCCGGATTCGCCGGGCGGAATTGGTCGCTCCGTGACCGAGCCAACTGTGCATTTGCAGGTAGGTTTCCCGACCCGCAGCTTGAGCGGGGCAAGGCCGAGATTTTTGAATACGAAGGTGTGCGACTTGCGCCGGCCCTGTTGCATCGTGCCGAAGTTGAAGTCCGGTTCATCCACTTGCGCTCGGGGCACACTATCATCGGTGGGAAGCGCAAGGGCCTTCGTCGGCATTTCACCCGGCAGGCCGGTCGCTATGGGGTCGGACGAAACCTGCACGTACGCCACCGCCCCGCCGACCAATGTGCCTGCCAACGCCGCGACGATCATGACGGACAGAATTCGCATTATTGAATGTCCACGGAGGCAATTCTTTTTTCTACGGCCGCGCGAGATTGCTTGTTCTGCCCATTCTATCGCCAGGTCGCGGAGGCCGCAATTCGGCCGCGAAACCACAAGTGTTTTTGCTGAATCGTTGGGTGGCATGCCTTCGCCGCGCAGAGGCGTAGGCATGTTCGCGTCATCGAGTACATGCTCACTCGCCGCGGCGAGAGAGCATGCCACCCTACTGTTGCTGTTGTTGTTGGGAATGTTGGAGCAGCCGGCGGCACTCGGTGAAGAACCGCTGGTAGTCGTCGCGGCGGTAATCGGGGTACGTCCATTCGAGCGGCTGCCAGCGTCGGTCGCGATAGGCCAACGTCACCTCGGCGTAGATGCCGTCGCGAAGATAAATGCGGTGAGCGTGGTCCTTGGTCGACGCCAGCACCAATTTGGCGGGCGTGACGTAACCAGGATCAAGATTCAGCGGCCGCGGTTCGGCATGGCGGCCGAGCGCAGCGTACTCGGCCTCCCAGGCGTTTGTTTGCCGCTTGATGTCGGCCAGCGCGGCCGGATCGATCGGCCGCTCGAACACCGCGAATTGCTTCTTGAGATCGGTGCCCATCGTCTCGGTGTAGTAGTCGGTCTCGGTGAATGCAAAGGCATCGCTCACTAATGCAGTTGGCCCGAACAGACTGGCGGCGCACTCGCTGCCCCACCGCAAAGCTTCGACGTAACGGCTGCTGGCGGCGAGCAGCAGAAGCACGGGCGATGTTGGATGGATTTGGCCCATGGCGATGACAACGCTGATACACAGTCGATTCGGCGTGGCCGCCGACGCCAAAATCAGTTCGAAATCAATACGCTTTCGCAAACACGCCGCGGCGGCTTGCGGGCCGGCCGGTGAAGATGCAATTGCCCGGTTCGTCCTGGGCGTCGAGCGCAATGCAGCGGATCGTTACCTTGAGCGCTTTGAGCTTGTCGTCCATTTCCGGCGAGTCGACGAAATGAGAGTACGCCAGGCCGCCGTGGATTTCCGGTCGCTCTTCGTCCTCGGGAGTGAAAAACGCTTCGAACTCTTTCAGGCTGTCGATCCGCACGGTGGCGTCCTGGCGGAGCCTGGCCGCGCGATCGAACAGCGCTTGCTGGATTTCGCCGAGCGTTTTGGCGATGTTGGCGACGAATTCGGCGCGGGCGACCGCCTCCGGCTTGCCGGCCGAATCGCGGCGGCCGACCATGACTTTGCCCTCGGCGATGTCGCGGGGGCCGACCTCGACGCGCAGCGGCACGCCCTTTTTGACCCAATGCCATTTTTTTTCGCCGCCGCGGATGTCGCGATTATCGATCCGCGCGCGGACCGGCTCGCCGTCGTACGACTGGGCCGCCAGCTCCTTTTGAAGTGCGTCGCAGAACTGCAGCACGGTCGCCCGCTCCTCGTCGCTGCGGTAAATCGGCAGGATCACGACGTGCGCGGGGGCGAGCTTCGGCGGCAGCACCAGTCCGTCGTCATCGCTATGGACCATAATGAGGGCACCGATCAAGCGCGTCGTCACGCCCCACGAAGTCGTCCAGGCGTAGGCCTGCTCGCCCTTCTCGTCCTGGAACTTGATCTCCTGGGCCTTGGCAAAGTTCTGGCCGAGGAAGTGCGACGTGCCCGCTTGCAGCGCCTTGCGGTCCTGCATCAATGCTTCGATCGTGTAAGTGCTCACAGCGCCAGGAAATCGCTCGCCCGCCGTCTTTTCGCCTTTGATAACCGGCATGGCCATCGAACCTTCGGCGAATTCGGCATACACGTCGAGCATGCGACGCGTTTCCTCAAGGGCCTCGGCTTCCGTCGCGTGCACCGTGTGCCCCTCCTGCCACAAGAACTCGGTAGTGCGCAAGAACAGCCGCGTCCGCAATTCCCATCGCACGATATTGGCCCACTGGTTAATGAGGATCGGCAGGTCGCGATACGACTGCACCCAGCGGGCAAACGTGGCGCCGATGATCGTCTCACTCGTGGGGCGCACGATGAGCGGCTCCTCCAACGGTGAGGCTGGCCGCAGCCCGCCCTTGCCGTCCGGCTCGAGCCGAGTGTGCGTCACCACGGCGCATTCCTTGGCGAATCCTTCGACGTGGGCGGCCTCCTTCTCGAGGAAGCTCATCGGGATGAACAGCGGGAAGTAGGCGTTCTCGTGGCCGGTGGCTTTGAACATCGCGTCCAGCCGGCGCTGGATGTTCTCCCAGATCGCGTAACCCCAGGGCTTGATCACCATGCAGCCGCGGACGTCGGAGTTCTCGGCCAGGTCGGCCGCTTTGATGACCTGCTGGTACCATTCGGGGTAATTCTCGGTCCGTGTGGGCGTGATGGCAGTTTGCGGTTGCTTGGACATGGCGGAAAGGGCGGAGGTCAGAGGTCGTAGGTCGGAGGTCGGAGGCGTGGCAGCATTTTATGCGATTGTAGCTGAGTAGAAAATCGCACTCACAAGGCGGAAAGAGTGGCCCGTTGTTACAGCAGTCCCGGTGCCCTACAATTGTTTTCCATGCCGAGGTCTTAAAGCGCCATCGCGCCGCACATTTCTTTCCGACCTCCGACCTCTGAACTCAGATCCCTCCCCCGATGTCCACGACGACGACCCGACGCTTTGTCAGCCAGCTTGGCCACAACGAGCAATTGAACCAGGTATTCCTGGCGTCCGACAAGCAGCTCCGCCCGAATCGCAACGGCAATTTGTACCTGCAACTGCAGCTTTCCGACCGCAGCGGCGCGATTGCGGCCCGACTGTGGAACGCCAGTGAGAACGACTATCGCGCGTTCGAGAACGGCGACTACGTCGTGGTCGACGGCAAC
The DNA here is from genome assembly GCA_044868555.1 of Lacipirellulaceae bacterium. GTDB lineage: Bacteria > Planctomycetota > Planctomycetia > Pirellulales > Lacipirellulaceae > JABDGM01. The sequence continues at coordinate 5,761 of JBIOWO010000356.1, forward strand.
ACGCAGTTGTTCCAGGGCAACATGCAGTTCATCGCCAGCACGATCCGCCGGGCCCGGGCCGACGAAGTCGACGAAAGCGATTTTCTCGTCCTGCGGGCCGGGGAGATCGATCGCATGGCGACGCGGCTGGCCGACATTTTGCGGTCGATCGCCACGCCCGAGCTGCGCAATCTGGCCGAGTGCTTTCTGATGGACAGCGACTTCATGGCCAAGTTCACTACGGCCCCGGCCGGGATGAAGAACCATCATGCCTACCAGGGCGGGCTGTTGGAGCACGTGGTCAGTTTGATGGAATTGGTGCTAGCCGTCGCGCCGCGCTACCCGCAGCTCGATCAGGACAAGCTGCTGGTCGGAGCGTTTTTGCACGACGCGGCCAAAACCGACGAGCTCTCTTACGACCGCGACATCGCCTACACCGACGAAGGCCAGCTACTGGGCCACATGGTGATGGCGATGACCATGGTGGACGACAAGATTCGCGAAGTGGAACGGCTCAGCGGCGAGCCGTTCCCCAAGTCACTCGCGAACGAGATCAAGCACATGATCATCAGCCACCACGGCGAATACGAATTCGGCAGCCCGAAACTGCCGATGACGCTCGAAGCGGTGGCGCTGCACCACCTCGACAACCTCGACGCGAAATTAGCCAGTTTTACTCAGCTTATTAACGATTGTCCCAATGTCGAAAGCAACTGGACGCAGTACCACACGAATTTGGGGCGAAAGCTCTACAAAGGCCCAAGGCATGAGGATTCCGGCGCGTAAGCATCAAGCATTGGCAGGCGCGGTTCTGATCTCCGACCTCTGACCTCCTTACTCTTCCCCTCCATGCCCGATCTTCGCACCAGAATTGTTGATCTCGTCAACCACGCCAATTATCAGCCGGTAAAGCCGGCGGTCATCGCTAAGAAGTTGGGCGTGGCGGGCGAGGCCGTTCGCGAGTTGAAGAAGGCGATCAAGCAGCTCGTCAAATCGGGTCAGATCGCTTGGGGGCCGAGTCACCTGGTGTTCGCCGCCGGCAAAAAGTCGCAGCGGAACGACGTTGCTGAGTCGACCGACGGCGTGGCGCCTGTATCGACCAAGACCGGCCGGAAGAAAGAGAAGGCCAAATCGAGGCCGTCGGGAGAGGCCAAGCATTTCACCGGCACGTTTCGCCGCGCGGCGGGCGGATTCGGCTTCGTGCGGCCGGACGGGACGTTGCGCGCCGAAGGCCGTGACGCCGATATCTTCATCCCGATGGACAAGACGCACGACGCCGCCAGCGGCGACGTCGTCTCCGTGCGGCTCGAATCCAAACGCGGCCGGATGGGAAAATCCGAAGGCCGGATCATCGACGTCATCGAGCGGGCCACCAACCGGTTTGTAGGCGTTTACTTCGAGCAGGCCGGCATGGGGCTCGTGCAGGTCGACGGCAAGATATTCTCCAACCCGATCTACGTCGGCGACCCTGGCGCGAAGGGTGTGAAGGCCGACGATAAAGTGGTGATCGAAATGGTCCGCTTCCCGTCGCACTCGCACGACGGCGAGGGCGTGATCGTCCAGGTGCTCGGCGGGCGGGGCGAGGCCGGCGTCGACACGATGTCGATCATCTGCGAGTTCAATCTGCCGGGCGATTTTGCGGAAGATACGTTGGCCGAGTCGCGCAAACAGGCCGAGAAGTTTGACGAATCGGTCGGCCGCGGGCGCAAGAATCTCACCGACCTGACGATCGTCACGATCGACCCGATCGATGCCCGCGATTTCGACGATGCGATCTCGCTCGAACGGCTCGACAATGGCCACTGGCAGTTGGGCGTGCACATTGCCGACGTGTCTCACTTCGTGCAGCCCAAGACGCCGCTGGACCGCGAATCGCACGAACGGGCGACCAGCGTGTACCTGCCCGATCGCGTGATCCCGATGCTGCCGGAGATCATTTCTAACAATCTTGCCAGTCTTCAGCCCAACAAGGTTCGCTACGCGCTCTCATGCATGATGGAGATGACCGCCGAAGGTGTTTGGGTGCACACGGAAGTGTTCAAGAGCGCGATCAAGAGCCGGCGGCGGTTCACGTACGAGGAAGTCGACGAGTTCCTGGCCGACCGCAAGGCATGGCAGAAAAAGCTCACCAAGGAAGTGCACGAACTTCTTGGCAAAATGCACGAGTTGGCAATGATCCTGCGGGCGCGGCGGTTCGCGCGCGGCGCGCTGGAACTCTCGATGCCGGAGATGAAGATCGATCTCGACGATGACGGCCGCGTGACCGGCGCCCACCTCGCAAAGAACACCGAGAGCCACCAAATCATTGAAGAGTTCATGCTCTCGGCCAACGAGGCAGTGGCCCAGCGGCTGGAGGACGCGGGATTGTTTTTTCTGCGTCGCGTGCATGGCAGCCCGGACCCGCGGAAAATGAAGCTGCTTACGGAATTCGTCCGCGAGTTGGGCTACAAGGCCGACAACCTGGAAAACCGCTTCGAGCTGCAAAAGCTGCTCGACAACGTGAAGGGCGACCCGCGCGAGCACGCGGTCAACTACGCGGCTCTCCGCTCGATGCAAAGAGCCATCTACAGCCCGGAGGAAGAGGGTCACTATGCCCTGGCCAGCGATTGCTACTGCCACTTCACGTCGCCCATCCGCCGCTATCCGGACCTCACCATTCACCGCTTGATCGATACGCTTAACCGCGGCAAGAAGCCCGAGCAGCGGATGGACGAGCTGTTGGTGCTGGGCGACCATTGCAGCGACCGCGAGCAGCGGGCCGCCAGCGCCGAGCGCGAACTCAACAAGGTGAAGTTGCTGTTGTACTTGTCCGACAAGATCGGCCTGGAGCTGGACGGCGTCATCACGGGCGTCGAGAACTTCGGCCTGTTCATCACGGGTACTGAATTGCCGGCCGAGGGATTCGTCCACATCTCGAGCCTGACGGACGACTACTACCGCTACGACCGGGCCGGCCACGTCATCTCGGGTCATCGCTCGCACAATTCTTATCGGCTGGGTGATACGGTCCGCGTGGCGGTGGCGGCGGTCGACGTCGACGCCCGCAATCTGGATTTCCGTTTGCTTGCCCGCGCCGGCGCGCCGAAGGGAGCAGGCCGCATCAAGCCGCCGGGCAAATTCCGCGGCAAGAAGCCGGCTCGCGCTCATCAGCCGCAAAAGCGCAAGCCGCAGCGAAGGCCGAAGGTGCGCAAGGCGAAAAAGGGGCGCTAGATTTGGGTGGCTGGGGCAACGCCCCAGGGTTTCCGCACGGATGAGGTGTAAATTGGCAACCGACGATGAAAGTCAAGAACCAACACCGTCGCAACTACAATGAAGCTGGTCACGCCCACGAATTGACATTTTCCTGCTACCACGGTTTGCCATTTCTCAAGGCTGAGCGAACCTGCCAGTGGATCGCCGATTCAATTAACTCCGCGCGAGTCGAGCTAGATTTTGACCTTTGGGCGTTCGTATTCATGCCCAACCATGTGCACTTGGTAATACGGCCTAGGCAAAATGTTTACGATATGGCGAAGATTCGCTACGCGATCAAGCATCCGACGAGCAAATTGGCACTTGCCTGGTTACGAGCCAATGCGCCCCATTGGCTTCCACGATTGACCCGAACGCGCGGAAGGCGAATCGAAACCTCGTTTTGGCAATCCGGTGGCGGCTACGACCGAAACATAGTCAAGGGGAAGACCTTACTTGAAATGATCGACTACATCCACCTGAATCCAGTTCGAAAGTGTTTGGTCGCGCAAGCACCTGAATGGCGTTGGTCAAGCGCCGGTCAATATCATGGCAAGCAATCGTGCCCACTCTTTGTGGATCCGGTACCTTCCGAGTGGCTGGAGATCTAGGCGACGGTTCAGGCGGCGCAAATTCTCTTGGGCGTTGCCCCAGCCACCCACCTCAGCCGCCGCGCTGGGTCTCGTTCGTTCCGCCCGGCCCCACGCAGAACAGATGCTCGGCGCCGCGGATCAAGAGCTTGCCGCGAATGGGGATCGGCATCGCGATGACCTGCTCGCCCATTTCGTTTTCTGCGAGCAGTTCGAAACCGTCCCCCGTCACGCGGCCGACGAATACCTGGCCGTCCTCACGCCCACAATACAGCTTGTCGCCGGCCAGCACCGGCGAGGAGTAGAATTTGCTTTGGCTCTTCGGCAAGTTTGCCGACCACAACTCGTCGCCCGATTGCACTTCAAGGCACACGATCCGCCCGGCGTCGGTCAACACGTAGGCTCGGCCATTTTCTACGACGGGCGTCGGCACATCGCTGCCGAGTCCTCGGCCACGCTTTTCCCAGACACGATTCGACGCGGTTACGTCGCCCGAGCCGCCCAGCCGCACGCCGGCCAGAAACTCTCCACGCCCGTAGGGTACCACGGCCATTCCGCCCTCAATCGCGGCCGACGCAATCGTCCGCCACATGCCTTTGTTCTGAGGATTGAAGCCGCCGCACTCCCATAGCAGCTTGCCGGTGGCCGCATCGTGGGCGGTGAGATGATCGGCGCCCCACGTGACGATCGCGTCCGAGCCGGCGATCCGCACCAATTGCGGCGTGGTGTAGGCCTGATCGGACTCCCGGGCGCATTCGTACTGCCGCGGCTCGCGCCAGGCGACGCTGCCGTCGGCCAGGTTGAAAGCCGCCAGAAACGACTCGCCCTCGTGCATCACCGCTACCACAACGCGATCGCCGGCGAACACGGGCGACGTGCCGAGGTCCCACCACAGCGTGTCCTGGCCGTAGCGATCTTGCAGATTGGTCTTCCAAATTTCGCGGCCGGCCAGATCGAGGCAGGCGAGCGTGCCGGATTTGTAATAGACAACCACGTACCGGCCGTCGGTCGCGGGCGAGGGATTGCTGCCGCTGCCGTTGCGGTGCTTGCCCTTGCGCTCGGCGCCGAATTGCCGCCGCCATCGCTCCCGGCCGTCCAGGCCGTAGCACACGAGGCCGTCCTGGCCATCGATGCCGCAGGTGACAAAAATCTGCTCGCCCCACACGGCAGGCGTCGAGCTGCCGACGCCGGGCAACTCGATTTTCCAGGCCAGGCCTTCGTCCTTGTTGAACTTGATCGGATAGTCGCCGTCGGCGGCCACGCCCGTGCCCAGCGGCCCCCGCCAGTGCGGCCAATTTTCATCCGCCAATGTTGCAGGTGCCAATCCGCCGAAAACGACAAGCCCGAAGGCGATCAACGTGCGCATGCCCGGTTCCGTAAAGAGTTGAAGTTGGTTGTGCATTGAAATCACGGCTGAACAAGACTCGCCGTCGAAATGGTCAAAAGGGAATGTCTTCGTCGGCGTCGCTGCCATTCCTATCCACCGGCGCATCGTTGAAGGACGACACGTCGTCTTCGCAGTCGAAATCCTCATCGTCGTCTTCAGCGCTTTCGTCGTCTTCGTCGTCGCTGCACCACATCAGCTGGCCGTTTTCATCGCGGTACTCGGGATCGACGGGGAAGATGTCGAAGCCGAAGCCCTTTCCGTCGCAATCCGGCATCGGGCAGCACCAAAATCCGTGCGGGTTGCCGTCGGAATCCGGTTCGACGCGCCATTCGATGCGAAAGCTGTCGTATTCCTCGCCGCAATGGATGCAGTGGACCAGCGTGGAAATGGCAGGCGGGTGAAACGGGTCATGTTCGGCGTCGAGGGGGTCGTATGCCATTTTCAAGTCCTCCAGCCCAATGGGAAACTGATCGATTGCTGTAGTCTACGGTTTCTTCTTCAACATGCCCGGCGGCCAGAACTTGATCACGTAATAGCTGGCCGGCGTATCGCCGACGTTTTTGAGACCGTGCAGCTCGTTCGACGCTTCGAAGAGCACCGAGCCGGGCCCGAGGCGAGTCGTCACGCCATTCTGCATCGCTTCGACAGTTCCCTCTTTGATAATGATCACTTCCTCTTCAAGGTGCCGATGCGGATCGTGGGGCCGGAGGCCCGGATTGACGGTCGTCACGTGCATTTCGATCTGGTCCATCGTGGCGGTGGGCGACTCGACGATGGCGCGCCGCTCGCCCGTCGGCGTCTTGACGGCTTTCAATTGCTCCCAATCGAACACGGCCGACGCCAGCAGCGGTTTCGCCGGCGACTGCGCCCAGACGACGACTCCCGACGCGCAGGTGGCCGCGACCACGGCCACGATTAGATCTCGACGAGTAAACATGAACGGCTCCCAAGCAAAAATAATGGTCCCACCGTCAAACGATGCGAACCGCACGTCGCACCACTCACTATAACGCAATACGCCACGTGTTTTCGCGGACGAATTCTGCTGTTTTTCGGCACGGCCAAGGGGCGGCAATTTTTGGCCCCCCTGACAGTTCGGCGGCAGGCCATTAGAATACCATATCCTTTGGCAACTTACTCGCTTGAATCGGACGACGCCGATCGACCGCCGCTGACGATGACGACCGCCCTGGCCCAGACTCCGCTCCACGATTGGCACGTCGCCCACGGCGGCCGGATGGTCGACTTCGCCGGCTGGAGCATGCCGGTGCAGTATTCGTCGATTGCGGCCGAGCACGCGGCCACGAGAAACGCCGTGGGCGTGTTCGACATCTCGCACATGGGGCGGTTCTTGATCATTGGCGAGGGCAATGTGGCCTTTATCGACTCTCTCGCCACTCGCCGCATCACGGACATCGGTCGTAACCAGGTGCGCTACTCCTTCCTCTGTAACGACGACGGCGGGATTTTGGATGACGTGCTGATCTATGGCTCGCCGCCCGAGGAACCCATCCTGATCCCGCTGGTGATGGTTGTTAACGCCGGAAATCGCAATAAGATTCTCGCCTGGCTGCAATCGTCCGCGAAAGAATGGCAAAAGGCCCGACCGCAGCATGATTTCACAATTGCGGATGATACGCTGGATTCTGCGATGGTCGCCGTGCAAGGCCCAAAAGCAATCGATGTATTGACTCCCTTTTTCCAAAACGATGATCCGAGCCTGTCGAACGTTCTACGTTCACTTAAGTATTATCACTTGTCCGGCGCAAAGTTTGACGGCTGCCCTGTAACGTTCAGCCGAACTGGCTACACGGGCGAAGACGGTTTTGAAATCTTCTTTCCCGCAGAGCGGGCCGTGGAATTCTGGCAGCGAATTGTTACCGCGGCCGAAGCCGTCGGCGGGGCGGCGGCTGGATTAGGCGCTCGCGACACGCTGCGGCTCGAAGCTGCCATGCCGCTCTACGGCCACGAGTTGAGTGAGGCGATCAACCCGATTCAAGCCGGATTGAACTTTGCGGTGAATCTTAGCGGCCGGGAGTTCATTGGACGGGAGGCAATCCAGCGTTTCGCCGCGGACAAGTCGCAGCCGGTCCGCGTGGGGTTGCAACTCGACGGCAAGCGCGTGCCGCGGCAGGGCTGCGCCGTGCTGCAGGGCAACGATCCGGTCGGCGAAGTCACGAGCGGCACGTTTTCGCCCACGTTCGAGCGGCCGATCGCGATGGCCTACGTCCGCCCGTCGGCCCAGGCCGTCGGCACACAGTTGGCTGTCGACATCCGCGGCACGCAGCACCCGGCCGTCGTCGTGCCGCTGCCATTTTACGAACGCGGAAAGAAGAATAAACCACTGAGACACGGAGAACACAGAGAAGATTAAGGACAAGAGAATTCTGAACATGAGGAAGCAGAGGCAGCAGAGATCGTTGGCAAACTCTCTCCTCTGCTACCTCTGCTTCTTCCTGTTTAACGTGCTTGGCTTTCTCAGTGTCCTCTGTGTCTCTGTGGTGAAAACAGAATTGTGAATAGGAGCGAAGCTGTGAATCCTGACAAATTGTTGTTCGCCAAGACGCACGAATGGGTTGCCATTTCCAGCGAAGGCGCTCAGAAGATTGCCACAGTCGGTCTGAGCGCGTTTGCCGTCGAGGCGCTTACCGATCTGGTGTTCATCGAACTGCCAAAAGTGGGCCGTAAGGTGAAGGCCCTGGAGTCGTTCTGCGAGGTCGAATCGGTCAAGGCCGTGAGCGACATTTATGCGCCGGTCACGGGCGAAGTGGTCGCCGTCAACGAATCGCTGCCCGATCGGCTGGAAACATTGAGCAGCGATCCGTACGGCGAGGGCTGGATCGCCCGGATCAAAGTGACGGACGATGCAGCACTGGCGAACTTGATGGACCACAAGACGTATCAAAAGCAGTGCGAAGAAGAAGCACACTGACGGAAGACAAGGAGACAAGGAGAGGGGGAGACAAGGAGA
>JBIOWO010000357.1:0-9216 GCA_044868555.1 Lacipirellulaceae bacterium
GAGCCGGAAAGTAGACAACGACTTTCTGGCTCTTGACTCTCGACCCTCCGCCCTCGACTCTACCGCACCATGAGCTTACCGGCCACTTCGCGGGAGAGCGTCTTGCTTTCGCCGGCCAGCCGGATCGTCACATCGGGGCCAGTCGGTTCGTTGACCACGAGCGTGCCCTTAGCGCCGATTTCAAGTCCAACTTGAGAGAGAAAGCGGAGGAATTCGGGCGACTGATCGGTGACGCGGGCCAAGTGAAACAGCTGGCCTGCGGTGCACTCAGCCAGCGACTTGTCGGCCACCGGCGGCACGGTGCCGTCGGCCGTGGGAATAGGATCACCGTGCGGATCGGTCGGGGGGTGGCCCAGGTAGGCGTCGATGCGATCGACGAGCCAATCGCTCACGGCGTGCTCCATGTTCTCGGCTTCTTCGTGCACTTCGTCCCAGGTCAACTGGAGCGTTTGGCTTAGGAACTGTTCGATGAGCCGGTGCCGCCGCAACACGCGAAGCGCCAGCGCCCGCCCGGCCGGTGTGAGCCGCACGCCTTCGTACGGCGTGTAGGTGGCCAGGTTGCTTTCGTCGAGCGTCTTGAGCATGCTCGTCACGGTGCCGGGCAGCACGCCCAGGGCAACGGCGATCTGGCCGGTCGCCACGGCGGGTGCGTCCACACTTTGGGCGAGCTGATAGATCGCTTTGACGTAATTCTCAACGGTCAAGCTGGCCATGGAGCGTAGTCCCTGAATCAGAAAAGCTCGCGATCGCAATGCCGTTACCTTCATGATACCCGCTGGAGAGAAAAATGACGAATGACGAATTAGGAGAGCAGTCGTCATTCGTCATTCGTGCTTCGTCATTTTCTCGCCGGCGTTGACCGTTGCTCGACGTACTAGAACAATGGACCCATGCCTAGCTCACCAAAGCTACCTGATGCTACGACCTGGCGGAAGCTGTATCCGTTCGAGTCGCATTGGCTGGACGTGCCGGGTGGGCGGATACACTACCTCGACGAACGCCCCGATTCGGCCGTTGTCAACCAATACGACGCGACGCTGCTATTCGTTCACGGCAATCCGACGTGGTCGTTTCATTGGCGGGGGCTGATTGGGGGGCTGCGCGGACAATTTCGGTGCGTGGCGATCGATCATCTGGGATGCGGACTGAGCGCTAAGCCGCAAGCGGCACTGCGGCTTGTCGACCACATTGATAATCTGGACGCTTTGGTCAGAAAGCTGGACCTGCAAAGCGTGACGCTCGTAGCGCAGGATTGGGGTGGGGCGATCGGCTTGGGCGCGATGCTGCGGAAGCCGGAACGGCTGGAGCGAGTCGTGCTCTTTAATACGGGCGCCTTCACGCCGCGGTATATCCCGTGGCGGATTCGCGCGTGTCGGCTGCCGATAGTCGGCCGACTGGCCGTGCAGGGCGCCAATTTGTTCAGCCGGGCAGCGTTGCGGATGACGCTGGCACGGCGCGCGCGGCTGGAGCCCGCAGTGGCGGCCGGGTATCTCGCTCCGTACGACTCTTGGTCCAATCGACGCGCGGTATACGGCTTCGTTCGCGACATCCCCAATGGCCCCGGCCATCCGACGTGGACGACGCTCTCCGACATCGAACGACAACTGCCAACGCTGGCCAACCGGCCGGCGCTACTCGTGTGGGGCATGCGCGACTGGTGTTTCCGGCCGGATTGCCTGGAACGCTTCCTTGCCGCCTGGCCGCGGGCGGAAGTACACCGACTCGAAGACGTCGGCCATTGGGTCGTGGAAGACGCGCCCGATGAATCGCTTGCGCTCGTCGAACAATTCCTGGCCGGTGGGAAGCCGTTTCACCACGGAGACACGGAGGTCACGGAGAAGATTCGACTTTAGGATTGGCCGTGACTATGGGTACGACGACGAGACCATTTCGGATTCCATGCGGCGCCGCGGCGACGTTGGCATGTGTGTGGGAAGCGACCGCCCCCAAGCCGGGAAACGTTCATCCGGGTAGTGACTTCGCCGACGTCTCTTACGCCGATTTTATTTCGAGTGCGGTGGTCATTGGGCCAATTGTCGAACGGGCAGCCGAGATCGGCGTCGGACAAACGGTGCTGGATGCAGTCCGCGCGACGCGAAAAGCGGTGGGCACGAACACGAACCTGGGCACGCTGTTGCTGCTGGCGCCGTTGGCAGCGGTGCCGGATGATGTGCCGTGCGCTGACGGCATCGGTCCGGTGATGGCGCGGCTTACTTCCGACGACACGCGATGCGTTTACGAAGCCGTCCGAGTGTCCGGCGCCGGTGGGTTGGGTCGCGTCCAGGAGGCCGACGTGTTCGGCGACGCGCCGGCAAATTTGTCGCTCGTCGAGGCGATGCGGTTGGCCGCCGATCGTGACCAGGTGGCGAGGCAATATACGAACTTGTTTGCCGACGTGTTGGCCGGCCCGGCCGCTTGGATCGAGGAAGGCGCGAGCCGTGGCTGGTCGCTGAGCACAGCGATCGTCTGGGCCCACGTGCGTCAATTGGCGGCATGCGGCGATAGTCTTATTGGGAGGAAGTGCGGGTCGCACACTTCCGAGCAGGCCCGCCATCGCGCCGCGGCGGTGCTGGCCGCTGGGTCGCCCGGCGATGGGGCATATGAACGGGCTGTGAATGAGCTCGACGTCTGGCTGCGGGCCGATGGGCATCGGCGAAACCCGGGCACGACCGCCGACCTGATAGCGGCCGGGCTGTTTGTGCTGCTGCGCGAGGGGCGGTTAGACTGGACAAGGTTGGCGTGGCTGTAAATCGCCTGCGAGCCGTTGGCTCGCGGCTATTGAGTGAAGGAATTCGTGCTGTGGCTGAAAAGTATCACGTTCGCATTGCCAAGGCCGAGCATGTTTTCAGCGCGGCGCACTTCATCACGTTTGGTGACCGCTGTGAGCGGCTCCACGGTCACAACTACCACGTGGCAGTCGAGGTGCATGGCCCGCTCGATGAGAACCAGTTGGTGGTCGATTTTCTGCTGCTGCGAGCGAAGCTCCGCGAAATCACCGCCACGCTCGACCACTACGTGCTGCTGCCGGCGGAGCATCCGCAAATGCGGGTAGTGGATGACGGCCGCCAGGTGACGGCCACGCTGGGCGATTTGCGATGGGCGTTCCCCAGCGGCGACTGCCGGCTGCTGCCCGTCGCCAACACGACGGCCGAACTGCTGGCGGCGTACATCGGCGGGCAGTTGCTCGCGGTCCTGGGGGCTGCGGCGAGCAAGCTTGGCCGATTGCGGGTCGAAGTCGATGAGTGCGACGGTCAGATTGCGGTCTGGGATCAGTGATCGGCCGCAATGTTTGCGTGACCGGCAACTTCTGCTCAAGTTGCCACGGTCCAGAAGCCGATTTGCGCCGCGACGGAGCTGCGCGCGGTCGCCGAACAATGGGGCCTGCTGCCAGCGGCCGTCGTCTATTCACCGCTAGCACCCGACGAGCGTATCGATGTCTGATATTCACAACGCGGCCGTGCTGCTCATGACACTGCCCGAGGAAGAAGCCAGCAGCCTGATGGCCAAGCTGGAACCGAAGCAGGTCGAGCAGGTGTCGATCGAGATTGCCCGCAGTCGGGGGGTCGCCGCCGAAGAACAAGAGCGCGTGATCAAGGAATTCACCGAGGCCAATCCGGCGATGGGAGGCCGGGGCGGCGGGCTCGAGTTGGCCAAGTCGTTGATTCAAAAGGCGCTGGGCACGAACGCGACGGCCGCGCTGAACAACATCCGCCAGTCTATTGAAGCAACGCCATTCGGGTTCCTGCGTCACGTCGATAGCCAGAACCTGTTGACGTACCTCAACGACGAACATCCGCAGACGATCGCGCTCATCATGTCGCACCTGCCCGCGAATATCGCGGCCGAGATACTGACCGGGCTGCCCGAGTCGCGCCGGCTGGCGGTGGTGCGCCGTGTGGCCACAATGGGCCGCACCAATCCCGAGATCATCCGCGAAGTCGAAAAAGGGCTGGAGCGGCGGATGTCGAGCGTCATGAGCCAAAGCTTTGAGCGGGCCGGCGGCGTCGAAGCGGTGGCCGAAATGCTCAACGTCGCCGATCGGGCAACGGAGCGGACGATCCTCGATAGCCTGGTGCAGGAAGACCCGGAGTTGGTGGACGAAATCCGCCGCCTGATGTTCGTCTTCGAGGATATCGCCCGCTTCAGCGACAAGGACATCCAGACGGTTCTCAAAAACGTCGAGACGAGCCAGTGGGCCTTGTCGATGAAGGGCGCGAGCGACGCGCTGAAGGAAAAGATCCTCAAGAACATGTCCGAGCGGGCAGCCGAAATGCTCCGCGAGGAAATGGAATACTTGGGCCCAGCCAAGCGATCGGCCGTCGAAGGCAAACAACAGGAGATCGTCGACGTTATCCGTGGCCTCGAGGACCGAGGCGAGATCGACATCAACTCCATTAATGAGCAAGAAGAGTTGGTGCAGTAGGAGGGGACTAGAGGCTGGGGACTGGGGGCTGAAAAGTCTCACTTTTCGTCAGCGTCCCATCATTCCCCTCGACCTTCCGAATTCGACACTCCGCAGCCCGCACTCCCCATCCCCTAGCCCCCAGCCCCCAGCCCCTGTTAGCATGAATCGCGACCACGACGGAGACGTGTCGCGATGCGCCCTACGCCCATGATGCAGCAGTACCACGAGGCCAAGCGGGCCGCCGGGGATGCGCTGCTCTTGTTCCGGATGGGCGACTTCTACGAGTTGTTCTTCGACGATGCCCGGACGGCGGCACGCGTGCTGGGCCTCGCGCTCACCAGCCGCGACAAGGGCGACGATCCGGTTCCAATGGCCGGGTTTCCGTACCATCAGCTTGATTCGTACTTGGCGAAGATCATCGCGGCCGGGCACAGGGCCGCCATCTGCGAACAGGTCGAAGACCCGAAGCTGACCAAGGGACTGGTGAAGCGCGAGGTGACGCGAATCGTCACGCCCGGCACGCTCACGGACGATGCGCTCCTGGATCCGCAATCGAGCAACTTCCTGGCCGCGGTGGCGCATCCATCGGGCAGCGCACGATCGTCGCCGCCGCCCGTGGGCTTGGCATGGGTCGATGTGTCGACGGGGCGATTCTTTGCCGCCGCGTTTCCCCTCGAACAATTCGCCGATCAACTGGCCCGCATTCAACCGGCCGAGCTATTGGTGAGCGACGAAGCCGGGCCACTGCCGGCGGAATGGACCAGTGGCATCAGTGAAACGCGGCGGCCGGCTTGGTCGTTTGGTCACACCGCGGCGATCGACGCACTCACCAAGCACTTCGGCACGCAGACGCTCGAAGGATTCGGATTCGGCGTTGAACCCGGTGCCGCGGACACCGCCGCGTTGCGGGCGGCGGGGGCGATTCTCGATTACCTGGCGGAGACGCAAAAGGCGTCGCTCGCGCATATCGATCGACTGGTGCCCTACTCGACCGATGAGCGGTTAGCGATCGATCCGGCCACGCGGCGGAGTCTCGAGATCGTGGCCACGATCCGCGACCACCCTTCGGGCGGTGCCCGTCGGCGCGAAGGGTCGCTCCTGGGCACGATCGACCGCACGGTCACGTCGCTCGGGGCGCGGCTGTTGGCCGATTGGCTGACCGCGCCGCTTACCGACGTAACGGCGATCAACGCCCGGCTGGACGCGGTCGGCGAGCTGGTCGCGGATGCGCCCGTCACGGGCCAGGTCCGCGAATCGCTGCACGAAATCTACGACATCCAGCGGCTGTTGGCGCGGGTGACAACCGGCCGGGCCAGCCCGCGCGACTTGTCGTTTGTCGGCCGGACGCTCGCTTGTCTGCCCAAAGTGAAAGCGAAACTCACCGGCCGGGCGAGCGCGCTGCTGCAATCGCTCGAAGCGCGGCTCGATCTGTGCGCCGATGTTCGCGGCCCGCTGGAAAAGGCGCTCGTGGATAACTGCCCGCTCATCACCCGCGACGGCGGATACATCCGTGCCGGCTACCGGTCGGATCTCGACGAGTTGCGAGAGCTGACCGCGGGCGGCAAGCAGTGGATGGCCCAATACCAGGCGGCCGAATGTCAGCGGACCGGAATACCAAACATTAAGGTGGGCTTTAACCAGGTGTTCGGGTATTACCTCGAGGTCACGCACTCCCAACGCGAGAAGGTGCCGGCCGAATACATCCGCAAGCAGACGATCAAGAACGCCGAGCGGTACGTGACGCCCGAGCTGAAGGAATACGAAGAAAAGGTCCTGACGGCAGAGGAGAAATCGAAGCAGCTTGAGTACAGCGTGTTCGTCGAGCTGCGTGAATTGGTGGCGGCCGCGGCGGCCCGATTGCAAGCCACGGCCGACGCGTTGGCGGAGATCGATGTGCTCTCCAGCCTGGCCGAAATGGCCCGCTCGCGGAATTACGTGCGGCCAACCGTCGTGGCCGAGCCGGTGCTCGATATCGAAGCGGGCCGGCACCCGGTGCTGGATGTCACCGAGCCGGAGGGAACGTTTGTGCCGAATGGTGTAGAGTGCGTGGGGCTAGGGGCTGAGGACTTGGGACTGGGGGAAGACAAAGATTCGAATTCCCCAGCCCCCAGCCCCGAGTCCCTAGCCCCCGGCACCGTGCTGCTAATCACCGGTCCCAATATGGCCGGCAAGAGCACCTACATTCGTCAGGCCGCGCTCTTGGTGCTGATGGCGCAGATGGGCAGCTTCGTGCCGGCGCGGCGGGCGATCATTGGCGTAGCGGACCGCATCTTTGCCCGTGTCGGCGCGAGCGACGAATTGGCCCGCGGACAGAGCACGTTCATGGTCGAGATGACCGAAACGGCCCGGATTCTCAACACGGCAACGCGCCGCAGCCTGGTGATTCTCGACGAGATCGGCCGCGGCACCAGCACGTACGACGGTCTCTCGCTGGCCTGGAGCATTGTCGAGCACATCCACGAAGCGATCGGTTGCCGCACGCTGTTTGCCACGCACTATCACGAGCTTACGGACCTTGAAACGCAGCTTGCAGGCGTGCGGAATTTCAACGTGGCCGTGAAAGAGTGGGACGATCAAGTAGTGTTCCTGCACCAGATCGTGCCGGGGGCGGCCGACAAGAGTTACGGCATCCACGTGGCCCAACTGGCCGGTGTGCCGCGGAGCGTGAACGACCGGGCCCGCGAGGTGCTGGCCTGGCTGGAAGCGCAACATCATGCCGAAGGCGACGGTTCGGCGCGGCCCTCGGCGGCGGCGTCCAATGGTGCCGCCGATCGGCCGTCGGGCCATTGGCAACTGTCGTTGTTTGGCATGGAGGAGCATCCACTCTTAGATGAAATCCGGTCAGCCCGGCTTGAGGAGCTGACGCCGCTGGAGGCGCTGCGGCTCTTGCACGCATGGAAGGAAAGGCTCGTCGCGGAGCGTTCGGCGGCCAAGCGCTGATGTGCAATCGGCGTTAGAGACGCCTCCCACAATTGCCAGCGCGGCGGTAAGATGGTCGATTCGCGTTATCGCAGCTAAACCGCAGGCGGTACGCCAAGCAGACCAGAACTTGTTGCGTCCCTGACCTCTGACCTCCGACCACTGACCTCTTCCCTGATGCCCCGTTACAACCACGCGATTGTCGAGCCCAAGTGGCAGGCGTTCTGGGAGACGAACCAGACGTTCGCCACGCCGCGAATGCCGCGGCCCGGCACGCGGAAGCTGTACGTGCTCGACATGTTTCCGTATCCCAGCGGCGACGGGCTGCACGTCGGGCATCCGGAGGGGTACACGGCGACCGACATCGTGTGCCGGGCGGCGCGGATGCAGGGTCGCTCCGTGATGCACCCGATGGGATTCGATTCGTTCGGCCTGCCGGCCGAGGAGCACGCGATCAAGACGGGCGAGCACCCGCGGCTGCAAACGGAGAAGAACATCCAGACGTTTCGCCGCCAGCTCAAGTCGCTGGGATTCTCGTACGATTGGGGCCGCGAGCTGGCCACGACCGATCCCGACTACTTCCGCTGGACGCAGTGGATCTTCCTGCAGATCTACGACACGTGGTTCGACGCTGGCGAGCAGCGCGGCCGGCCGATTCGCGAGCTGCCGATTCCAGAAGATGTGCGGAAGGCCGGCGACGATGCGGTTCGCACATATCGGGACGAGCATCGGCTGGCCTACCAGACCGAGGCGCCGGTGAACTGGTGCCCAGCGCTCGGCACGGTGCTCGCCAACGAGGAAGTGATTGACGGCAAGAGCGAGCGCGGCGGGCATCCGGTCGTGCGGATGCCGCTGCGGCAGTGGATGCTGCGAATCACCACGTACGCCGATCGGCTCGAAAACGATTTGGAATCGCTCGACTGGTCGGAGGGCATCAAGGCGCTGCAGAGGAATTGGATCGGGCGGAGCACGGGAGCTGACGTGGACTTTTTCATTTGTGGCTCCGCAGGTGTCGGATGGGGCGTCAGCATCGAGGGTATGCGCGGAATGAAGGCGACTTTGCAAAGTGAATTGCATAGCGTGGCCGCCCAAGAGGCGTTCATTTTGTGGAGAGCCGATCGACCGAAGAACGGATTTCCTCAAAAACCGGGGCGCGACGTGCTGCGGATTTACACAACACGTCCAGATACTTTGTTTGGCGCGACGTACATGGTAATCGCGCCCGAGCATCCATTCGTTGAGCGGTTGACAACGCCTGATCAAACCGACGCAGTGAAGGCCTATTGCCAAGCGGCCGCCCGTAAAAGCGATTTGGATCGCACGGAACTGGCGAAAGAAAAGACCGGCGTGGCGACCGGTTCCTGGGCAATCAATCCGGTCAATGGCGAGCGGATGCCAATTTGGATCGCCGACTATGTGCTCATCAGCTACGGCACGGGAGCGATCATGGCGGTACCCGCGCACGACGAGCGCGACTTTGAATTCGCCCAGCAGCTTGGCTTGCCGATTAAGCCGGTTGTCGATCCGGGCAAAGCTATTTCGCCGGATGAACGCGCGGAAGTGTTGGCGGGAAAACGCTGCTATGCGGGAGAAGGCGCAGCGATCAACTCGGGAAAGTACGACGGTCTGCCGACTGCTGAATTCAAGCAGCGAATTACCGACGACCTCGCTGCGCAAGGGCTCGGCCGCGAAGCGGTGAATTATAAGCTGCGCGACTGGCTTTTCTCACGGCAGCGGTTTTGGGGTGAGCCCTTTCCGATTCTGCACGAATTGAATGCGAGTGGCAGCCCAACGGGCCGCGTGCGCGCGGTCGACGAAAAGGATCTGCCGGTCGATTTGCCGCACCTCGAAGATTTCAAGCCGCACGGCCGGCCGGAGCCGCCGCTCGACAA
>JBIOWO010000358.1:0-22568 GCA_044868555.1 Lacipirellulaceae bacterium
CTGCCTTTTTGGACCATACTTCACGGCGTAGTGAAGGGTTGGCAACGTGGCGTTATGCAGACTTCCGCCACGTTGGGTGTGATGATGGAACCCGGCGAGCGTCATACTCGCCGGGTTCTCGTTTTGAAGGCGAAGCCATGACGCCAAAGGAATACGCTAAGCAACTCCGCAAGCGTGGTTACTCGTATGAGAAGATTAGACTTCTCGTTAGCCTGACCTTCGGGAAACCAGTGGACTACAAAACAATACTCAATTGGCTGTCAGAGAAGCGAAGGAAGGCACAACGCAAGTACATGCGGGATTGGATGCGTCAGCATCGGGCAGCCGGTAAGCGACCGGGCAAGCCGGTTGTGGACCGCAACCGATTCGATATTGAGGGACCGTTTGCGTAGGCGTTTTTCTGACAGCGAACCGCGTAAGTTATACTTGTACTATGAGCACTACAGCAGCCTATCTCCGAATCAGTTGCGACCGTCAGGACGTAGCCCGTCAACGCGAATCCATCGCCAAGTGGGCAGAATCAAACGGCTATCAGATTAGCCATTGGTTTGAAGACTCTGAAGGCCGAAACCCCAGAGACCTTGCCGCAAAGCGTCCGCAATTTCAGGCGATGCTAAAGGCTGTTGAGTCTGGCATGGTCGCAAGGATCATTGTCGATTCGCAAGATAGATTCGGAACCAAGGATGCTTACGAGTTCGGCAAGTTTCTTACCTTGCTGAGAGAGAACAACTGCCAGTTGTGGAGCGTCAGCCAAGGCGAACTAACCAAGGATGATGACGCAACGATTCTGACCAATACCATTGGAGCACTCACAAGCACCCGCGAACAGAAAGAGAAAGCGGCAAGGAACGTAGGCGGCAAAGTCCAGAAAGCCAAGGCTGGCGAATATCAAGGCGGGTATCCTGCCTACGGTATCGACGTTGTTTGCGTCAATGGCCACGAAAAGTGGCGGGTTGAATGGGTTGGCCATTACGAACGATGGAAAGTCTATCCCAATGGCAAACGCGAAGCCTTCAACGGGAAAGACAACTTCCCCGCCAAGGATGCAAACGACACTCTACGGTATCGACCGGGCAACCCTGAGAAACTAGAGGTTGTTCGCAGCATCTTCGATTGGTTCGCCAATGAAGATATTTCAGCCGGTCAGATTGCAACCCGGTTGAACAAGATGGAAATTCCCACAACCGTTGGCACCTTGTGGAACAAGGAAGTAGTCAAGCAGCATCTTCGGAACCCCGTCTATATCGGGCTGCCAGCGTGGAACAAACGAGCGGCCAGCCGGTTCAAGGAATACGTCAACGGTCAAATTCAGGACGTAACAAGCAAGGTAGGCGGAAGAAAACGCGAAACGACGGATTACGTTCAACCAGAGAAGCCAGAGTTTGAACCCGTTGTTGACCTGGACACTTGGCAGAAAGTCCAAGCCAAGATTGAATCCGCCAAGCAAGGCAAGCGACCACCCGCACAAGTTGCCGAGTTGTGGTTGAAGCCCTTCCTATTCTGCGGCAAGTGCAATAAGCCGATGCGAGCATGGAAGGCCAGCGGACGCATGAAGCATGATACCTACTTCTGCGGAACGTATGGCACCTATGGGAAAGACAATCCTAGCGGCTGTCGATGCCATCGCGTGCGGCATGATGTACTTGAAGCCTTGGTTGAGAAGTACCTAGACGAAGTGGCCGAACCGGTTGCCGCGTTGGCAGCGTGCGACGATTCCGGGTTGTTCGATGCGACATACCGGGAATGGGCAAAGTCAGTCACAGAACGCAATAGGCTTTGGGTTCGCATGGCCGATACGGTCCAAGAATGGGGCGATGATTGGTGGAATATCGAGAAATACTACCAGCCGTCAGATTGCCCCGAATTGCTCACAGAGATTGAAGCCAAGGAAGCCGAACTAGACGAATTGTTGGCGGGTTTCTTCAAACTCTCGCCAGCGTTGCAACAGCGGGCTAACGACCGTGCGGAAGCCTTACAGGCTGAGATTGACTCTCTCAAGGAACAAGTGGAAGACTTGACCGCCCCTTGGCTTGAAGTCTCGCACGAAGCCCACAAGCGTTCTGAGGCGATGCAATACGCTGCCTCACTGAGTGAGCAAACCGGGCCGAAACGGGCTGAAGCCCTTCGCAGCGTGGTTGACCGGATCGTCTGCCATTTCCGGTACACCAAAGGCAACCGGTCAATGATTGACGCGGTGGAAGTCGTTCCCGTATCAGGGGATACGCTCTGCTTTACGGAAGAAGTCTCGCAGGGGCCAGATTGATAACGACGCGATCCTGCGGCCGCACGTACCCGCTATTGACCATCGCGCGTTCGATACGATGCGTACTCTCCTTCACCGCCTGCTCCGGCATTCCCACCAGCAGTGTCTTCGGCAGCGCGCCGGGCGAGACATCGACCTCGACCTCGACCGGCAAGGCGTCGATGCCCAGGAGCGAAAAGGTGTGGAGCTTGGCGAGCATTTGCGGGCCTGCTCAGTCGGTTATCGGAGTAGGCCGATTATCGGATTAATGGAAAGATGAAACAAGTCAGCGGGGGACGATTCCAGGGACAATGATGTGGCCGACCGTAGCACCTTCCGTGTACAATCTGCCGGCCGTCTTCGCAGGTCGTGCAAAGTAGCGATTCAACGCGGTTAGGAGTGGGTATGGGAAAGTCAAGCCTTGAGCAGCGCGTGACTGAACTTGAGCAGGAGATTTCAGCGCTGCGCAAAAAACTCGTAGCCTTAACGGGCACGAAGCCCTGGTGGGAAAGCATTGCCGGAACCTTCGAGCATGATCCAGTTTACGAGCAAGCTATGCGGCTCGGTCAGAAGTATCGGCGAGCGCAGCGGCCGAATGGTGCTGGGAAACGTAACCCATGACCTCGAGTCTCGTGCTGGATACAGATCACATGAGTTTGTTGGAGTGGGGCAGCGACGAAGCCGCTCGACTTCGGGAACGTCTCGCTGATTGCGACGAGGGCGAAGTTGCGACAACGGTTATCAACTATGAAGAGCAAATGCGTGGCTGGATGGCATACCTGGCGAGAGCCAGGTCGCTGGCGAAACAAGTGGAGGCGTATTGTCGCCTGCGGAGCCATCTGGAAAACTATCGACAAATACCTGTTCTGGATTTCGATGACGTTGCCGCGGGCATATACGAACGGCTTCGCCGATCGCGCATTCGTATTGGGACAATGGATTTGAAGATCGCGGCGATTGTGATTTCTTTGGATGCTACGTTACTCTCTCGAAATAAGCGCGACTTTGCCAAAGTGCCTGGACTGAAAGTTGAAGACTGGACGGCCTAGCGATTGCGGCCGCACGAAGCCGCTGCCCGCCATCGACCGCTCGATGCGATGCGTGCTCTCCTTCACCGCCTGCTCGGGCATGCCGACCAAGAGCGCCTTCGGCAACGCGCCGGGCGAAACGTCGACCTCGACCTCGACGGGCAGGGCGTCGATGCCCAGCAGCGAAAACGTGTGGAGCTTTCGAGCATGTAATGCGCGTGTGGTGGACCGGAAGCGGCAGTGGACCGGTCGACTATCCGGGATTTTCGCGATGAAGCAAGCGTCGGCCGCGGCGATTAAGCCTCACTTGGCAAAGCGTCCGCCCGCCAAGACAATATAGCCGCCGATCAGCGAATAACTTGGGGGCCACCAATTCAAGCGGAGGAGAACGATATGCCTGGGCAGGGTTCTGGCGGCAACGTGCTGGCGGCGCTGTGTAGTTTCTTCATTCCGGGGCTGGGGCAGTTGCTGCAAGGGCGGCCGCTGGCCGCCTTGATCCAGTTCGTGTTGGCCGCTGTGCTGTGGGTGATTCTGCTCGGCTGGATCGTCCACCTGTGGTCGATCATCGATGCAGCCCGGTTTACTCCGAATCCGCCTTCGCACCCTGTCTGATTTAACCGCGGGCTGCGCGTCCTATTGAAACGAGAATCCACTGAGGTACTGACATGCACAAGCTGTTCACGGTCGTGATTGTTTGCTTGTTTGGGCTATTGGCAAGTCAGTTGGCTGCGTTCGGGCAGAACGACTTAAAGCTCACCGGCGGCGTGCTGAAACTGTCGGAGATCAACGACAAGCCGTTCACCGTGAACACGGGCGGGCTGGTGATCGTGATTGTGCGCGATTCGGGCAGCCGGCCGCCGCAGAACATCAAGGTCGACGCGCCGCGAGCTTATCAAGCATTGGGCGTCGTGCGGGGAACGCAGACCGATCAAGGGCAGGCGCTGATGGGCGGCGGGTATACGTGGTACTTGTTTACGCCAGTGACCGTGGGCGAGACGAGCATCAAGCTGAGCTACGTGGAGAACGGCGACGGCGGAAAGAAAGTGGAGCGCACCTATAAGGTGAAAGTTGAGAAGCAACAATAGAAAGCTTCCTCCCCAGGTTGTTGCCACCGTTGCGAGACATGCGCGGATGCTGACGATTGGAGCGACGAACGCCGAGGTGATGAGCCGCTTTCTCGCGGAGCAGCAGGGATTGACGGTCACCTATCCCGAGGGGATGACGCGGGGCGCAACGCCCGCCGGCTTCAATGCCGATCATTTGCGGTACAAGCTGGGCAGTGGCGCGCCTGTGTTCGAGGCGGCCGTGGCCGCATTGCGTTCGTGGGCGATGTTTCGGCAAGGGTGGGTGAAGTTGGAGTCGGGCGGACGGCCGCCGGATGTGGGGACGGTGGTCGCAATTGTCGTTCGCGTAGGGCCGGTGTGGTGGGCGAACGCGTGCCGCGTCGCGTATCTGGTCGATGAATCGGGGCCGGTGCGGCGGGTCGGGTTTGCCAACGGTACGTTGCCGGGTCACGCCGAATGTGGCGAAGAAGTGTTCTGCGTGGAGATGGATGCGGCCGGCGACGTTTGGTACGATCTGCTGGCGTATTCCCGGCCGCGGCATTGGTTGGCACGACTTGGGTACCCGTTCACGCGGTCGATGCAACGGCGATTTGCCGCCGGCTCGGCGGCGGCAATGGAGCGGGCGGTGTCCGAAACCAGGACTGCGAACTGACGACGGGGTCTGCCATGGACGAAAGCACGACCGACCAACGGGGCTTCCTGGCGGCCCTCATCGGCGATGGACGACCGCTGTTGAAGCTCACGGGACTGGCGTTGATTGGGAGCGGGTTGTTTGCATTTTTTCTGGGAGCGACAGGGCACTTTCTGCCCCACGACATCGCCTTTCTGGGCGCGTCGGCTGCCGAACTCAAAACGATCGCCGAGTCACGGCTCGTGAACTTCATGATTCACGACCGGGTTTCGTTTGGCGGGGCGATCCTGGGCGTGGGTGTGTTGTATCTGTGGCTGGCCGAGTTTCCGCTGCGGGCGGGGGCGGCGTGGGCCTGGTGGACATTTCTGTTCAGCGGCACCGTTGGATTTAGCAGTTTTCTGGCGTACCTCGGTTACGGCTATCTCGATTCGTGGCACGGCGTGGCCACGCTCGCGCTGTTGCCGATCTATGCGATCGGAATGTACAAGTCGATTGGGATTCTGGGGCCGGAGCGGTCGATCCGGGGGCTGCTTCAACCGGGATGGATGGGAGCGTGGCGTTCTGTCTATGGCGTGGGCCGCGGACTCTTGCTGTTGACGTCGGCGTGCCTGATTTTGGGCGGGTTGATCATCATGAGTGTGGGGATGACAACCGTGTTCGTGCCACAGGACCTGGAATACATGAATCTGTGCGCGGCGGACCTGGAGGCGGTCAACCCGCGACTGATCCCGTTGATAGCGCACGACCGGGCCGGCTTCGGCGGCGGCGTGTGCTGTTGCGGCCTCACGATGCTGCTGTGCATCTATTGCAGCGGGCCGACGCGGAGCTTGTGGCAGGCACTGCTGATTGTCGGGATCGCCGGCTTCGGCACGGCCATCGGCGTTCATTTTCCGATCGGCTACACGAGCGTGACTCACTTGGCACCAGCTTTTCTAGGCGCGGCGATGTACGTCGCGGGGATGGCGCTGTCGGCGGGCAAAATGGAGAGTGGCTGACGAGCCTCCGTCGTTGGGGACCAGCGAACGCTGGGACGCCGCCGGAACTGGCACGTGATTTGCGTTTCACCCGGGCCTGAAAGGCGCCAATCCGATCTCGGACTTTCGAGATCGCTGGACAACCTGCCGCGAACGCCGGTCGACCAGTTTGGACTGGAAAGCACCACTCGGCGCGTGCTGGCTGAAAAGCTCGATGACGTGCGTCGAATTTGCCCTATGGGAATGGAGTAAGGCATGTTTCTGGACAATCGTAGTCAGCCCAGTTTTCCTTTCGCCCGGTACTTTCACTTTGCGGAGCCCGCGTCGCGTGGAGTCGCGATCGTCCATGGCGAGCCGCCGGTGCCGGACGATGAGTTGGCGAGCGCGGCCGCGGCATTGCGCGCGGCCGAGGTCGAGGCAGTGCGGACAGATGACCACACGGTCGACGATTTGGAATCGGTGCGTTCGTACGACACGGTCAGTGAGCTGTCGCCGCTGAACGTGCTGAAGTCGATGAAGCTCACCGCGGCGGACCTTGAATCGATGAGCATCGACGAGGTGCGGGCAGTGGCGAACGTGCTCGACATCCCCGACCGCGGCACGATCACCGATAAATCGGAGCTTGTTCAGGAAATTCTGCGGCGTATGTAAATGCCGCCGATCACCGCTTCTGTGCGGTCTGGTCTTCGGCGAGGCGTGGGGTCAAAATTGACCGGTTGGGCGGCTGGCGATATACTCCGGCGCGGTGAGGGACGCGCGAGGAGAAATGGTCATTCACGGGATCGCACCGATTTTTCATGCCTTTAAGCACCGACGTCAAATTGCCGAAGGACCATCCAGCGAAGTTTGCGGACCGGTGCGTTGTGTGTGGACGTCTCTCGCCGGGGTCGACGGTTCGGTTGATGACGGGGTCGATCGGGTGGTGGACGTGGATGTTGTGGACGTTTGGCCGGCCGTTTGTCGTCACGGCGCCCGCTTGCCGCCGCTGCAGTTGGCTGCTGCACCTGCGACGGCTGATCAGCCTGTTGTTGACGGTGGTGCTGCTGTACCTGGCGTTCTGGCATCTGTGGCCGCTAGTGAAGGACCATGTCGGTGTGGTAGGACATCGATGGGTGATGTTACTACTAGGTTTCGCCTGCCTGGCGCCGCTGTTATTCTTCGAACTGTTTTTCCCCCACCCGTTCAATATCACCGCCTTCAGCGATACAGTCGATTACGAGTTCAGCGACGCCGAAATGGCGTATGAGTTTGCGGAGTTGAATAACGATGCGGCGCGCCTCGAAGTGAGCTGATCGGGCGACGGATTCGACGAGTCGACATGAAAACCTGTTTCGGCTTCATGTTCTGGGGGGCGTTGCTGGTCGCGCTCGACTTCAAGTTCAAGGATTTCGATCCGTTGCCCGATAGCGTCGGAGGACTGGGGTACGCGTTGGTAGCGATCGGGACAGGTGGGCTGGCGCCGATGACGGGCAATCTCGTCGCGGCTTGTGCCGTCGGCTGGCTGCTGGTCATCATTTACATCGTGGCGCCGTACTTCGCCGGCGATGCCGAGCGACTGTTCGAAGTTCTAGTCCCGGTGCTCAACGGCGCGATGATGTGGACTACGTTGAGTGGCGTCGGCGACGTTGCCCGGGGCAGACATCGCCTGGACCTCGCGGAACGTGCCGTTCCGCTCCGCTCGGCCTATGTCGCGCTCGTCGCTATTTCACTGGTGCTGAGCTTGACCGTTGACGGTTCAGGCGGCGCGGTGCCGTGGTTGACTGCCGCGCTTGTTTTGGCGGCGTTGGTGGTGATGGGCCTGATCTTGCACCTGCTTTACCGCGCGTGGGCGGAGCTCAGTCCTTAATTCTCATGCGAAGCGTGATCCAACAATCGGTCGTGTTGCCGGCGGCGGCCACAACTTTGTTCGAGATGTATCTCGACCCGGCGGCCCATGCGGCGATCACCGGCTGGCCGGTCGAGATTGGCGCGGAGCCGGGGACGACCTTTTGCGCGTTCGGCGGGCAGTTGTCGGGGACGATACTGGCCGTGGTGCGGCCGCGGTTGGTTGTGCAATCGTGGCGGTCGACCAAGTTTCGCGCGGAGGATGGCGACTCGACGCTGATTCTGCAATTCACGCCGGAGAGTGCGGGCGACGACAGCGGACGGATCGATCTGGTACACGTCGACGTGCCGGCGCACGACTATCAAGACGTGGTCGAAGGGTGGCAAAAATACTATTGGACACCTTGGAAGACTTATTTGGAGCAGCGATGAAACAGTTGTGGAAGACATTTGCGCAGTGTCTGGCGGTTGCGTCGGTCTGTCTGTTTGCGGCGGCGAGCCACGCGGCCGAGCCGGAGCGGATTCCGTTGTGGGCCCATGGCGCGCCCGGGAAGCCGGCCACGAAGCCGGAGGATGAACCGGTGCTGTTCCTGTGGCGGCCGGCCGGCGACGCCGCCACGCGGACGGCGGTTATCGTGGTCCCGGGCGGCGGATATGGACATCTGGCGATGGACCACGAGGGACAGCAGATCGCGGCGTGGCTCAATTCGCTCGGCGTCACGGCGTTTGTTTTGAAGTATCGGAACAATGAAAGCGGCCATCAGCACCCGGTGCCGATGATGGACGGCCAGCGGGCGGTTCGCACGGTGCGGGCTCGGTGCCGGGAGTGGGGCGTTGACGCGGATCGAATCGGCGTGCTGGGCTTTTCGGCCGGCGGCCATTTGGCGAGCACGCTGGCGACGCATTTCGACGGCGGCGATTCGCAGGCGGCTGCTGCGACCGACCGCGTCAGCTCGCGGCCCGACTTTCTCATTCTGTGCTACCCGGTGATCACGATGACGGAAAAGTACATGCACCGCGGCTCGCACGATAATCTCATCGGCAAAACGCCGGACGAAGCGCTGGCCCGCAGCCTGTCGAACGAGTTGCAGGTGACGCCCGAGACGCCGCCGACATTTATTTTCCAGACCAACGAGGACAAGACGGTGCCGGCCGAAAATTGCGTGTCGTTCTACCTGGCGCTGCGGCGTGCCGGCGTGCCGGCCGAGTTGCACATTTACCAGAATGGCCGGCATGGCCTGGGTTTGGCGAAGGAAATTCCGGGCACGAGCGACTGGTCGGAGCGGTGCCATGAATGGATGGAAGTGCGCGGGTTGCTGAAGCCGCCGGAGCGCGGCGATAATGGCGTCCAGGCAATGTGACCATGCGCATTCCGGTGATAGAAGGCGTGATCGACCGGCGAATCCTGGCGAACTTTCGCGTGGATCCGGAAGTGCTCGCGCGCTTGCTGCCGCCGCCATTCCGACCGAAACTCATTCACGGCTACGGCGTGGCCGGCATCTGCCTGATTCGGCTGAAGCAGATTCGTCCCAAGATGCTGCGGCTGCCCGTGGGGATTGGCTCGGAGAACGCGGCGCATCGCATTGCCGTGGAGTGGGAATCGAACGGGCGGCATGTCGAGGGTGTGTACGTCCCGCGGCGGGATACCAGCTCGCGATTCAACTCCTACGCGGGCGGGCGATTGTTTCCCGGCGAGCAGCACCACGCGTGTTTCGAAGTGAGCGAGGCGAACGACCAATACGCCATTTCGCTGGACAGCGATGATCGCCAGGTTCATGTGACGATCGTTGCGCGGCTGGCAGAACGATTGCCGAGCACGTCGGTGTTTGCATCGCTGGGCGAGGCATCAGAGTTTTTTGAACACGGCGGCGTCGGCTATTCCGCCACGCCCGATCACGGTCGACACGACGGCATGGAGCTGCGGTGCAAGAGTTGGCAAGTGTTGCCGCTGGACGTGACGCGGGTCGAATCGAGTTTCTTTGCTGACACGGAGAGGTTTCCGCCGGGCTCGGCCGAATTCGATTGTGCGCTGTTGATGCGCGGCATCGAGCACGAGTGGCACAGCCGCGAAGATATCTGTTGCGCGGCGGCCGCGAATTGAGTGGCCAGTGGCGAGCAGCGAAGGGTGACGGATGAAAGCGGTTATTGCGGGCGGGACTGGACAGGTGGGCATGGTCCTGGCCCGTGCATTCGTCGCGGACGGCCATGAGGTAGTCGTGCTAAGCCGCCGGCCCGGATCGGCAGCTTGGCGGATTGTCGAGTGGGATGCGGAGACGCTTGGCCCGTGGACGGCAGAGATTGACGGCGCCGATGTGGTCGTCAATCTGGCCGGACGGAGCGTCAATTGCCGTTATCATGCGGCCAATCGGCGAGCCATCATGGAGTCGCGCGTGAACTCGACGCGCGTGTTGGGTGTGGCGATTGCTCGTGCCGTTCGCTCGCCGCGGGTGTGGTTGCAGGCAAGCACCGCGACGATCTACGCCCATCGTTACGATGCGCCGAACGACGAAGCGACCGGCATCATCGGCGGCGGCGAGCCGGATGCGCCCGATACCTGGCGGTTCAGCATCGACGTGGCCAAAGCGTGGGAGCAGGCGGCGAACGAGGCGAATGTGCCGCACACGCGGAAGGTGCTCATGCGCTCGGCGATGACGATGAGTCCCGATCGGGGCGGCATCTTCGACACGCTGCTCGGATTGGTGCGGCGCGGGCTGGGCGGCACCAGCGGCGACGGGCGGCAATTCATTTCGTGGATTCACGAGCAGGATTTCGTGCGGGCCGTGTATTGGCTCATCGAGCGTGAGGAGTTTTCCGGGCCGGTGAATCTGGCGTCGCCCAATCCACTGCCCAATGCCGAGTTCATGCGCGACTTACGGGAGGCGTGGGATATTCGCATCGGCCTGCCGGCGACGGAGTGGATGCTGGCGATCGGTGCGTTTCTGATGCGCACGGAGACGGAATTGATTCTGAAGAGTCGGCGCGTCGTGCCACGGCGACTCGCGGAAGCGGGATTTACGTTCGACTTTCCCACTTGGCCGGAAGCGGCAGCCGACCTTTGCCGGCGGTGGCGCGAAATGCGGCGCTGAAGAGTACGTTTTTTGGCGGGTCTCGCGGAGCTCGACCCACGCTACAGGCGGGGCAACGCTTGGCGCCGGCAGGCGAGGAGGCCGGCGGCGAGGCAGAGCAGGGCGGCCGTCGCTGGCTCCGGCACGGAGGCCGCGGAGCCGGCGGCGATCGCTGGCACGCCCAGTCCGTAGTTTTCGCGCCACAGTTGATAGTCGGCCTGATTGACGGCGCCGTCGCCGTTGCCGTCGGCGGGCAGGCTGCTGCCGACCTGGCCTTGCGAATTCCGCCAGACGACGTAGTCGGAAGCGTCGACTCGTCCGTTGGCGTTGTAATCGCCCGCCAGACCGGCGACGACGGCGTAGAGATAGGCGGCGCCGGAATCGGTTGTCATGTTGGCCAGCGGGGCGCCGACGAGGGCGGTATTGCCGCTGATGCCGACGGCGGAACCCAGGGTATCGCCGGCTTGAACATCGCTTGCCCGCAACTTGGCAACCTGGTTCCAATTTCCCGTGCCGTTGTCGCGAAACAGATACGCCGAGCCGGCGTCGGCTCCCCCATCGCCATCCCTACTCGCACCGACGACGGCCGTCGTTCCGCTGAGGGCCACGGAAGCGCCGAACTGATCGAAAGCTGCGGCGTCGCTAGCGGTCAGCTTGTCGATTTGATGCCAGGCGAACAAGCCGTCGCGCAGAAAGACGTAAGCGGCGCCGGACTGCAGCCCCGACGTGCTATCGCCGATCGCGCCGATGATGGCCGAATTCGAGCTGAGTGCGACCGACGTGCCGAATTGCTTGGAGAGCGAGCCGTCGGAGGCCATCAGCTTGTCGACCTGAATCCATGCGACGCCGTTGTCTTGAAAAACGTACACGGCTCCGGCGACCGGGCCGCCTGCATTCGATTCGAAGTGGGCGCCGACGAGTATGGTGTTGCCGCTGATGGCGACCGAGTTTCCGAATTCGTCTCCGGCCGTGCCGTCGTTGGACGAGAGCCTGGTAACCTGCTGCCAATCGCCCGAGCCAATGTCGCGAAAGACATACGCGGAGCCGATCTTGCCGTTGTCGAAATTTGCGCCGACGACGGCCGTGTTGCCGCTGATGGCGACCGACACGCCGAACTGGTCATTCAGTGCGCCGTCGCCGGCCAGGAGCTTGTCGAGCTGCGACCAATTGCCGGTCCCGTCGTCGCGAAAGATATAGGCGGAGCCGCGGCCGTCATCGAACGGCGCGCCGATCACGGCGGTGTTGCTGCCGATGGCGACGGAGGCGCCAAAATTGTCATTCATCGCGGCGTCCGCGGCATTCAGCTTGTCGAGCTGCGACCAGACGCCGGTGCCGGGATTGCGAAACATGTAGGCTGACCCCGAGCCTTCAGCCGTATCGTCGTCTTTCCAAGAACCGATGATGGCCACGCCGCCGTCGATGGCCGCGGCGATGCCGAAATTGTCGTTCATCGCCGCGTCGTTGGCTTTGATGCGCTGAAACTCGTTGAGGGCCGAGGCGGCCGGCGTCAGCAGAGCCAGCATCAGCAACGCGGCGATGGGCGACGCGAGCGCGAAATCACGGTGCAACCTCACCAGCAGTACCTCCCAACTCCACCCTACACGAACGGTCGGCGTCCGTGCGACGCCCCAATCTTCGAATCTATGAGACGCGATACCTGGTGTCAAATTTTTCGTGCCCGACGCACAGAAGTTTGACGACGGGTGAGGCGTATCGCTGAGAACCGAGACGACGGGTTGGGGGGCTGGAGATTGAGCCGGGGTTATCGCGATGGAAGCGAGGCGACGATCGGCGCTCGGGCGGCAGGCAGCTACCGTTTTCCACCGAGACTGACGTTGACTAGAAAGTCGTCGCGGAGGAAATTGCGGCCCAACAGGAGCGGGTAGCGCATGTTCTGCCGATCGTCGAGCGTGACCGCGACGTGCTTTTCGACGTCTTCCCAGCGAAATCTAAGCCGAACCTTGTAGCGATGCTCGTTCTGCGCGGCGGTGCGCACCGTGACGTGATCGACGATCGTCGATTCGACCCATTTCGATTCGCCGTCCTTGTTCTTGACCAGGAAGCGGATCGGCTTGCCGATGTTTTTCTTGGGATCCGGGTCGGCGCCTTGAATCTCGACGGCTTCGCAGTGAATCGCGCAGGTCGTGGCGCCCGTATCGACACGGGCGGCAAAAGGCAGGCCGGACGTTACCTCCGTGACGGTCGTCGTCGGACCTATCAAGCGGGTCGGCTGGAGTGTCGCAGTGGCATCGACGCTATTGTAGTCGCGGGCGAAGAGAGCGACGATCGATATCGCGAGCGCGGCTGCCAGCGCGACGACCATGC
This sequence comes from Lacipirellulaceae bacterium, assembly GCA_044868555.1. Taxonomy (GTDB): domain Bacteria; phylum Planctomycetota; class Planctomycetia; order Pirellulales; family Lacipirellulaceae; genus JABDGM01. The sequence goes on from JBIOWO010000358.1 coordinate 13,154, forward strand.
GCTGGCTGTCCCTGCGACCATCGCGCAAGGCGATACCGCTCGGCCGCTGCTGGCTGGGCAGAGGCATGACGGGGCGAAGCCTGGCATGAAGGGCCCTCCTGGCGCGCGAAGTGACTCGCATCGAGCGTCTCTTGTGGTCTGTGGAAGTCTCTCCAAGTGTAGTTCACGACGAAGCCGCCGTCGACCGATTTTCCCCTGAAACGACTTGCGAACTCGCCTACCGGACGGAAAGGGAGCAATTCTGGGGCGAGGTCGCGTGTGGATGGTTGAGCGCGTCAGACGCGGTCGGTTAGGATGGTACCGCTTCCCTATGCTTCTAGTGGTCGGTCAGGCCTGATTTGATGCGTAGCTGATGTCGCAAGACTTCAGATTCTTGCATGAGGACTGAATTTCTTGCGAATTCAGCTACATCAGTTCAAGACTGACAGACCGCTAGAGTGCGTGAGAACTTGAGGTGCGAGTCAATGAGCAATTTCAATAGCCAACACAACCGCGCGGTCTGGTTCGACATACCGGTCGCGGAGTTGGACCGGGCGGCGGCATTTTATGCGGCGGTTCTGGCGGTTCGCGTGGAGAAGGAAGAGTTTGACGGCTTCTCGTTCTGCCTGATCGAGCACAAGGACGGCAACGGTGGCTGCCTCGTGAAAAGCCCGGACGAGGTCAGTGCCGTGGGCGTCATGCTGTATCTCAACGTGAACGGCCGGATTCGCGATGCGGTGGCCAAGGTCCGCACGCACGGCGGCGGCGTGGTGGAAGACGTGCATTCGATCGGCCCGCACGGCTTCCGGGCGATCGTGCTCGACAGCGAAGGGAACCGCGTGGCTCTGCATTCGGAGACGGATGCGTGACAATCCCGATTCGCGGCAGCTAACCAGTGGTTCGTTGCTGTGGATTGCGGGATAAGCGGGCATCCACGGACCACGCTCCAGCGCCCACGATTAGTAGAAACAGCGCCCCCAACAGCATCGACCAATCGGTGCGGGCTTCGTGAGCCATCTTCCAGAAACCTTGCTTCTCGAGAATCGGGATCTTCGTGGTGTAGATGGCGGTGAGCATGATGGCGATCAGCGGGACCGCGGCCAGCCGCGTGAATAGCCCGAGGAGCATGAGCGTGCCGCAGGCGATCTCGAAGCCGCCGACCATCGGGGCAAGGATTTCCGGCGACGGCAAGCCGATCCCGGCGAAGCGCCCGGCGCCCACGTCGGCCGGGAACAGAAATTTCTGAATGCCTTCGGACAGAAAGACCGCGCCGACCATCAGTCGCACGAGGAGGACGGCTGCGGAGGCGTGCGTGCAGGCTAATCGCTTGAACATTTCATTTTCTCCGTTTGCGCGCGTCCTTGTCGTCGAGGATTTCGGACGCCAACTCCTTCAGCTTGGATCGCGCTTCGGCCAGCAATCGCCTTCCCGCCGCGGTGATCCGCACGTTCTTGCGCTGCTTGCCGCCGACGACCTCTTCATTAGACTTGAGCAAGCCGGCATCCTCCAATTGGTGCAACACGGGATACAACGTGCCCGGCCCAATGTCATAGCCATGGTGTTGCAGCTCCTCGATGAGCTCCACACCGCAGATCGGCTCCTTATCGGCATGGTACAGCACGTGCAGCCGAATAAATCCCAGCCGCAAATGGCGAAGCACATCGTTCGTCATAATATCGAATTCCGATATTGATTGTCGATAGGCGCGCGGTAAAATCCCATGCTACGGCCGGGATACACACGTGAAAAGGGAGCAACAACGATGAGCCAAAGATTTCGGATCGGGTCCATTCTGTTATTGGGCGGGTGTTTCGGAGCCGTCGCGCACCACTTTTTCACGACGCAGCCGCAGGCAGCGCATGCGCAAGCGACCAAGCCGGCGGCGGACTTGCCGACGCTGGCCGCGGAAATCGAGACGATGAAGGGGAAGCTCACCGACCAGGCGCACGTGATGCAGGACGTCAGTTATCACTTTTCCAACCTGTGGTTTGCCGGGCAGCACGAGAATTGGGACCTGGCCAATTTCTACGCCGCGGAAACAAAATCCCATCTTCGCTGGGCGGTGCGGGTGATTCCTGTGCGGAAGGACAACGCGGGACGCGAGGTCGATCTGCTGCCGATTCTGCAGGGGATGGAGAATGCGCCCCTCAAAGATTTGCAGGACGCGATCGCGAAGCACGACAAACCGACGTTCGAGCTTACTTATCGACGGACGATGGAGGCGTGCTACGGCTGCCACAAGGCGTCGGACAAGCCGTTCTTGCGACCACAGATACCGAGCCAGCCGGAGTCGCCGATCATCAATTTTGACCCCGCAGCCGATTGGCCCCGATGAGCTTGAAGCGTGAGCTCGGAGTGTTCGGCGCGACGATGATGGGCCTGGGGTCGATCGTCGGCACGGGCGTGTTCGTGAGCTTGGGGATCGCGGCGGGGATTGCGGGCGCGGGCGTGGTTGTCGCCGTCATGATCGCAGCCGGTGTGGCGACGTGCAACGCACTGAGTAGCGCGCAGTTGGCCGCCAATCATCCGGTCAGCGGCGGCACCTACGAATACGGTTATCGTTGGCTGAATCCCTGGTTGGGGTTTTCGGCGGGCTGGATGTTTCTGTGCGCGAAGACGGCCTCCGCCGCGACGGCTGCCCTCGGCTTCGCCGGCTACCTCTTGAACATGGCCGGGCAGGATGCACGGTGGCTGGCGCCGGTCGCGCTGGCCACGGTTGTCATCATGACGGCGATTGTGCTCTCGGGCATCCGCACTTCCAACCGCGTCAACATCGTCATTGTGTCCGTCACGCTGCTGGCGCTGGCGGCGTTTGTCATCGGCGGGGCGCCGGCCGTGTCGGCCAGCCGGCTGCAATTCTCGGCCGGGCCGCAGGCTGTGCTGCATGCGACTGCGCTGATGTTCGTGGCCTATACCGGCTACGGGCGGATCGCAACGCTGAGCGAGGAGGTACGCGAGCCGCATGTGACGATTCCGCGAGCGATCATTATCACGCTGGTCGTGTCGGCGCTCGTATATGCGTCTGTGGCGGTGGTCGGCGTGGGGGCTGCCGGCGCCGATGCGCTCGGCCGGGCGGCGACGGAGAAAGCCGCGCCATTGGAAATCGTGTCCCGCGGCTTTCCACTTGACGTCCATTGGTTGGTGGCGATCGGAGCGATGACCGCGATGCTCGGAGTGTTGCTGAACCTGCTACTGGGCCTGTCGCGGGTGCTGTTGGCGATGGGGCGGCGGGGCGACATGCCGCAGGGGACGGCGAACGTGGCGATTGCCGTCATCGCGACGGGCGTAGCGGTGGCCGGATTGGCGGCGATCGGCAGCGTCAAAACCACTTGGTCATTCAGCGCGTTTACAGTGCTGGTGTATTACGCGATCACGAACCTGGCATCCCTGCGACTCAGCGATGGCGAGCGGCTGTACTCGCGCGTCTGGGCTTGGGTTGGGTTGATCGCGTGCTTGTCGCTGGCGTTCGCCGTGGAGTGGCGTGTGTGGGCGAGCGGGACGGCGCTGCTGGGGGCGGGATTGGCGTGGCACGCGGTGCGACGGTAATCGTCGGGAAGAGTCTGACTTACCTCTGGGCTGCGTCAGCACGACACGCGAATGCGCGTGCCGAACTGCACGCTGTTGGCGATTTCCTGCGGCGAAACGCTCTCGGGAAAGTAGGCGCCGCTGATCCGCGCGCCGAATAGCGAGCAACCTTCCAGGTCCATGTGCCGCAGGTCCTGGCCGCGGAGGTCGGCGTCGCGCAGGTAGGCGCCGCGGAGGACCACTTTGGAGAGGTCGGCCGTGCGCAAATCGACGCCACGAAGGTCGGTGTTCGAGAAGTCGACTTCCTGGCGCGAGCTGATGTGCTCGTGGAAGCCGTTGGGATTATCTTCCCGCAGGCAATGGTACGCTGGATCTTCAATCAACTGTGGGCGTTGCATGGTGGACCCCTTTCAGCACAAGCTTAGCACGCGGAAATGTCGTCTCGCGCAGATAATCTCTGGTGCCGATGTCACCGACCCAAGATGGGTCGGCTATCTAGAGAGTTGCCGCGCACCAGGGGCAGTGGGTCCAGAAATCGCGCAGCACGCCGCTACCGCATTTGCGGCACGCGTCGGAACTGCCCTCGATCTTCCACCGCTGGCGGACCTTGGTGTGGCACCAGGGGCAATAGCGCATGAACGGCATCAGGTCCTGGCGATCGCACTTCGGGTTGCGACAATGGGGGACGTAACGGCGATCGCTGTAGTGGCGCTCCGAGACGTCCTCGAACCCGGGACCGTAGCACCAGGGACAGTAGCGCCAATCGAGCTTCATGCCGCGGTGGCAGCGCGGGCACGAGGCCGGGAAAGTGGTTTCATCGCGGACGACTTTCCGCGCGATGCCGCACCACGGGCAGGCTTGCATCGACTCGGCGACCGGGCCGTCGCAATGGGAGCATTTGAAGTGCGTCTCCAATTGGCGGCCGAACTGCCGCAGGAACTGCTGCTGCCGGATTTCCTTCCAATGTCGCCTGGTCGGCGGCTTGGTCTTGCGGGCCCGGCGACGGCGGGCCCCGTGGCGCAGCGTCTTGGGCTTCGCGCGGAGATAGGCGGCCAGCATCTGGCCGCCGTCCTCGAAGCGTCGGCTGGGTTTGAGGTCGAGCGCACGCTTCATTAGCGCGATCATGTCTGGATGCAGTATTAACTTCAATCGGTCGTAGCCGGCCAGCGGCCATTCGAACGGCCATTCGGGAAGTTGCCCGGAGAACATCTGCCACAGCACGAGCCCCGTGGCGAACACGTCGGATCGCCGCGACGGCCGGCCCATGGCTTGTTCGGGGGCCATGTAGCCGACCGTGCCCGCGCCGGAGGCGGAGATCGTGCGGTGGGCCACTTTCGAGATGCCGAAGTCGGTGAGCCGCAGCCGGCCGTCGGAGAACAACAGCAGGTTGTCCGGCTTCACATCGCAATGAATGACGTGCTGCTCGTGCGCGAACGCGACCGCGCGCAGCAATTGCTCGCCCAGCTCGAGCGCAGAGCGCAGCGACAGCCGCCGCGCCAACCGTTCTTCCAGCGATTCCTCGCCCAGCGGGAAGGCAATGACGAGATGGCCGTCGATAAAGTCGGCCGACTTGAGCCCGAGGATATTGGGATGGTCAAGCTTGGCGGCGAGACGGACCTCGCGCGAAAAGTCCTCGAGCGATTCTTTCGTCACCAGTCCCTTGTGCGGAATCTTCAGCGCGACATGCACGCCTTCGAGCGTATCGTAGGCGCGGTATACCGTCGCAAACGGACCGTTCGAGATCCGGGACCTGAGTTTGTACTTGCCAATTTTTTGCCCGGGACGTAGCACGGCCGCACTTTCGAAATCGTCGAATCGCCGAGGTCGGAGCTGGAGAGGAGCATAGGTGAGTAGGTGGGTAGGTGAGTAGGTGAGTAGGTATCCATTGGAATACTTACTCACTTACTCACCTACTCACCTACTCACCTCACAAAGTGGCCATATCGATGTTGTTGAAGTTTCGCTGGTAGTAGCCCATATACTGTACTTTACGCTCCAAGGCCATGATAACTGCCGTGGCGAAATTGACACCCTCGAAAGTCTGGGCGCTGCCCAGGCCGCCCGGGCTGAAGACGTTGATTTCCATCAACTTGTCGCCCACGATGTCGAGGCCCACGAGGAACATGCCGTCGGCCACCAGCTTGGGGCGGACGATTTCGACGATCCTGAGGGCCCGCTCGTCGACCTCAGCCTGGGCCTTCTTGCCGCCTGCATGGATATTGCTGCGGATATCGTCGCCCGAGCGGAGCCGGCGGAAGGCGGCGTACTTTCCCTTGTATTTCAGCGGGGCGCCGTTCATGACGAACAGCCGCATGTCCCCCACGGCCGCATCGGCCAGGTATTCCTGGGCGATGACATAGCCGTCGCGGCTGACGGCCTCGATCATTTGATTCAGGTTCCCCAGGTCGTCTTTTCGGACCAGAAAGACCCCCTGCCCGCCGGAGCCTTGCAGGGGCTTGATCACCACGTCGCCGCCATGCTGCTTCGCAAAATGTCGGATTTCGGCACGGTCGCGGGTGATCAGCGTGGCCGGGCGGACTTCCTCGGGGAAGAGCTGGAAATACATCTTGTTGGCCGCCAGGGCCAGGGCCATCGGATCGTTGAGCACGATCACGCCCCGTCGCAAAGCAGCCCGGCCGAACAGGATGCCGGCCATCTGGGCCCAGGATCGGCGGCCGATGTCCTCTGCCGGGTCGTTGCGGAGCATTAAGACGTCCAGGTCGTCGACGGTGATACGTTCGGCCCGGGCTTTTGGACCGCGGATGTCGTCGAGGTAGTTCTTCAGCGAGTTGTATTTGGGCTTGGGAGCGGCGCGGGCGCGGGCGCGGACATAGTCGTCGGGGTCGAGTGCCAGGTCGCCCGTGCCGATGAGCCACGCCTCGTGGCCTCGGTTGACGGCCGCCATGCCGAGCCGCGTCGTCGTGTACGTGGCCGTTTCCGTCTCAATCGAGTTGACGACGAAGCCGATTTTCATGTGAGTGGGTGAGTAGGTGAGTAAGTGAGTAGGTGAGTAGGTGGGATATCTGGTACCTACTCACCTACTCACCTACTCACGTCGTAGGTGCAGCAATTCGAGAACTTTCATCCCGCCGCGGAGTCCTTCAATCTTCTTCAGTGCTTTGGGGTTCTCCAGGTAGCGTGGTCGGAGGGCGGGCGGTTTGAGGATTTGCCGGAGGCTGAGCTCGGCCAGCAGCGGCAGATGGGCGGAAGCGATCTTGCCGACGAAGAGCGGTTCGAGCTCGCCGCCGTCGCGGAGGTATTTGAGGATTTGCAGCAGGCCGCGGAGGTAGACGGCGTCCTTGGTGAGCCCGCCGCCGCGGTAGATGCGCATGGTGACCGTGTAGGCGGTGCGCTGAGTGAATACGTAGTTGCGGTTGAGCGTGCGGAACGTTTCGATGAACGAGGCGCCGTCGAGCAGATGATGCGCGGCGACGACGCGGGCGGCGAGCACGCGCATGCGGGCACGACTCAGCCCGCCGACCAGGTATTCGGCCAGCACGGCGAGTCCTTCCTGCAAGCCGTCGTAGCCGGCGAGGCCGACTTCGAACTGCTGGAACGGCTGGACGTGGCCGTTGTAGCGCGTGACGAGATGGGTGCCGATTTCGTGCTGGAGCAGTGCGTCGACGCGCCGCTTGGGGATGCGAGTTTTTCCACCGATCAGGAGCTGGTTGCGCGACACCATCATGCCGGCATACATGTCCTCGCGAACCGCGACCGTGCCGGTGAAATCGGCGCACTGCTGTTGGTAGTAGCCGAGCTCTTGTTGCGCGCGTTTGGCGAACTCCGTGGCGGTGAGCTGACCGGCACTTGCTTCCTCGCGGCTGCGCGTCGGCACGCGATCGAGCAGCTCGCGGGCCTGTTCGAGGAGCGAATCGGAAACACCGCCATAGATTTGCAGGCTCTCCGGTAGGAAGCGAGGTGTGTCGACGTCCGCGAGCAACGTGATTTGCCGATCGAGCTCCTCCTGTTTCTGGCGGAAGAGGTAGGAGAGCGTCGGGTCGTCGATTCGTTCGACCGGAATAAGGTAGAGCTGGCGTTTGAGCAATGTGGGGTCGATCGCCAGGGGTCGATAGTAAAACTGGGGCGGCTTCTCGAACCGCCCGCGGCCGAATTCGCGCCAGGCACTTTCGGCGTTGATCGGCGTGGCCTGCAGAAGCAGGTCGAACGAGCGGCCGATCTCTGTCAGTTGGCGGTCGATGTCGAGCACCTCTTTGACGACCGTCTGGCCGCCGAGCGCTTGATAGTGAGCGAGCCGCAAGGCGGTACGCTGACGTGTGAAGGCGAAGAATGCCTGCTTGAAGGCGTTGTTGACGGTGCGGCGAATGGCGTGCAGTTCGACCGGAAACAGTTCCTGCGAAGTCGCATCGCGATAAATGGGCCGCACTTTGACGCCGACGAGATAGGCGTTCCAGGCCTTCAGATCGCGGATTTTTACCAGTGGTTTCATTCCTTGGGGGGCGAGTCGTTCGGGCGGCGCGAGCGTGAACCGCGCGCTGCCCAGCGGCAGCGAGTGCTGGCCGAGCGATTTGCAGAGCGCTTCCACCGTCCGGCGCGGAATGCGGGCGGTGGGAGCGACCACTTCGAAACGTGGCACGACGTTGGCCGCTGAGCCGTTGGCGCTGGCGTCCGGCTCGTGTCGGTCGCCCACCGGGGCCGACCAGAGTTCGACGAGCAGAAACGCGCCGAAATGTTTGGCCAGTTGCTCGACGACCGCATGCAGCAACTCGAGCGCTTGCCGGGCGGGGCGGGCCTCGGCCGGGATCACCATGTGGGCCATTTCGGAAGTGACGAGCTCTTCGGTGCCCGGATCGGCGTCGGCCGGCCGGCGATAGACGCACAGAAACGGCAGCCGGCGATCGAGCTGCAGCCAGCCGCCGCCGGAAAGTTCCAGGCGAACGCGCTGGTCCTTGCCGAGCTGCGCGATGGCGCCCGCGGCGAGCGATGGGACGTCTTGTTTAGGCGACTGGCCGGGCATGTTGCCAATTCTCCAGTTCCGCGCCCACGCCGGCCGCGGCCCGCGCGAGCGCTTGTCCTATCGCCTGATGTCTGTCCGCATCGAGTTGGCCGGTCCACTCGTCCATGAAAAGCTTTTTCACTTCGATGGCCAGCGCACAAACGGTGCCCGGAAAGTTCTGATGAATCCAGGTGGGGAAGTGTCCGCCGAAGAATTTGACATTTTCCCGCACATCTAGGCTGCGGCCAAGATAGTCGTACTGCCTCATTTCAGCCAGCCAGCGCTCGACGATTCGGCTCCAGAAGACGCGGTCCATCGAGCGGGTGCCCAGGTTAATCTCCGGGTTTTCCTGGGAGTCGGCATGCGCGCCGCCCGATCCCTGGCGGACGTGGTTGTAGCTGTGCAGATCGAAGACAACGACGCGGCCATGGCGGGCGACAAGCTGTTCGAGCACCGACCGCACGTGCGCGTAGAAATTATCGTACTCGGCGAGGGAGCGATTCACCACGTCCGCTGGCGGCGGAGATTTCCAGACGTCGAGTCCCCAGCAGTCGGCCGGCGTGAGGTAAATGGCTTTTTCCCGCGGGCGATTGAGGTCGACCTCGAACCGCGAGCGCCGCCCGACGATACGCGTCGGAGCAATGGTTGTCCAATCGCCGGTGTGCGGATCTTCTTCGTAGCGACGGGCGGTGGCGTCGAGTCGCAATAGCGCTGCCACTTCGGGGCGCGTGGCGTGGCCATCGTGAAGGGCGCAAGCCACGAGTGGGCCGTCGCCAAGCTCAGTTTGCCAGAGGGGCGGATTCATCGGCGAATTGATAACGGGGCGGTCACGCTCTTGATTTTTAGGTATCTTAGGTGAGTCAGTGAGTAGGTGAGTAGGTAGCTGAAACGAGAGACTCTACCATTATCAAGCTCCAGGAACCTAAAATCTATGGGTCGAAGCCCGAAGAACGACAG
>JBIOWO010000359.1:0-11119 GCA_044868555.1 Lacipirellulaceae bacterium
GTTTTTGGAGTTGGTCGGCCCGCTGTTCCAACAGGTCGCGCTGCTTTTCGAGTTGCCGCTCGCGCTCGAATTGCTTTTGACGGCCCTCGTTGAGCTGCTCTTCAATGCGTGTTTTCTCGCGGAGCGCCATTTCCTTGGCCTCGACCTCGGCCTCCTTGTGGCGGGCGCCAGCTTGAATCTCGGCCTTCTCCAGAATCTGCCGGGCTTCCTTCTCGGCGTCGCGCTTGCGCAAATATCCCAGCAGCTTGACTGCCGCCATCCCCATTCCTGCCGCCAACACGGCGACCACGAGGACCCACCACGGACTAATGCCGGAGTCGGGACCTTGGGCGAGCACGATGATCGCAGCCGTTGTTGGCACGATGAATGATCCTTTTCAATCGGTTCCGCTGCGGCAATGAGCACCGGTGTCGACCCCCCGAAACGGCGCCGGCGCGTACACCGCAGCATGATGCGCAAGCTGGCAGCCGATTGCTGCGGGTCAACAGACGTCACCGTCATCGACTCGCCAATCGATCGGAATGGCCCATCCGATACGACGGCAAGAAAAACGACGGCCCACGAAGCGCCAGAGCGCTACCTACGCTTGCGAGAAAGTTTCAAGCCCAGCATCCGCTCGATCCGCTGCCGACGTCGACCGCTTGTTGCCCCAGCGGACGAACGCGACAATGGTGAGAGGAGGAGAAAGCACGCGGCCCATGCCGCCCAGCGGACCAGGCGAACGGGCCATCGGCGCGCCTACTGCCGGCGATCCTCGGTACGAACGCCAATTCGGCGCACGGCCCACAGCCGGCGCGAATTGGCAAGGCGTACCGCGGGCCGACAACCGGCACGGCGGCCTGCTGCCTGTCATCGCACGTCAGGCTCCGCAGTCCCTGCCGCAGCCGCTGGAACGCGGCGAAAACCGCCGTCACAACGGCCCATAAGGTGCGAATCCCGAGCATTTCAGGAGTGATCAAAGGCTGACTTGAACCCATCTGCAATCAAAGCTTATGTAGCGTTGCGCTTGCGCCCGACAGCAGCTCACGGCTGCCAAACCAAACACATCATTTCCAAAACTCACTTCTGCCTCACCGGACCGCACAGGGCCAATCTGGACGGCGCCAGTGAACACTTGTAATGGTATCAAATGTTCTCCGTTTCGCAACCCGGTTGGCAGTTTGTCAAGCGGCGGAAGTCGGCGACCGCTTGTGGGCAGCTCGCTCAATCCGCAGGGTTTCGCTGAATTGCGTGTTTCCCCAATTGCGACCAGCACCGGCCGCCAACGAGACGCCAGTCGACACTCTGCAATTGCCGCCAAATGACTCATGACATTACCCGCTCAACATCCGCTGGAGGCCGCAATCGCCGGCACTTGGCCGGCGCCGAACTGGCGAGATTCGCACGTTGTGCTGGCCGTGTCGGGCGGGCCGGACAGCGTCGCCCTGCTGCGCGCCGTGTTGGCCTTGAAACAGCGAGATGCCGGGCCCGGCCGACTGTATGTTGCCCATCTTCATCACGGCCTGCGCGGCATTGCAGCCGACGAGGATCAGGCCTGGCTTGAAAAGCTATGCGGCCGCTGGCAGATTCCGCTGGAAGTCGGCCGCGCCGACGTGGCTGCCGCTGCGGTCGAACAGGGAGACGGTTGTGAGGCGGCAGCCCGACGGGCCCGCTATGAATTCCTGTGCGCGACGGCGGAGAGGCTCGGGGCCCGGCTGGTGGCGGTCGGGCACACGGCCGACGATCAGGTCGAGACAGTGCTGCACCGCATCTTGCGTGGGACCGGCCTGGCTGGTCTGGCCGGAATGCCGGGTGTGCGGCCGCTGTCGCCGACTGTCGCCCTCGTGCGGCCGCTGTTAGCCGTGCGTCGGGACGACGTGCTGCGGTATTTGGAAGCGATCGGCCAGGATTACCGCAAGGACGCGTCGAATGCCGATAGCCGCTACACTCGCAACCGGCTGCGGAACGAGTTGCTGCCGGCAATTCGCGCACACGTCAACGCCGACGCGGACCAGGCCTTGTGGCGTTTAGCGCTTCATGCCAGTGAAGCCCAGCAACTAATTGTGGATGCGGCCGCGGAGTTGGTCACCCGGAGCGTGGCGATCGAGTCTGCGTCGCCATTCACGATCGTGAGAATCGATTGCCGCCCGCTTGCCGGTCAGCCACCGCTGGTCGTTCGCGAAGTGTGCAAGGCGGCGTGGCACCAGGCTGGCTGGCCCCAGCAATCGATGGGATTCCAGGAATGGCAGCAGCTAGCGGTTATGATCCAGGCGGACCGAGACGTGGCAGCCGTCAATTTGCCGGGGGATATTCACGCCCGCCGCAAGGGTAACTCACTGATTCTGGAGCGACGGCGGCTTGAGCCTTAGCGGGTCGTGTTTCTATTGCATCCGTCCCCGGCGGCTCCTACCATACGCCGCCCCAAACTGCGCAGCCGCGGCAGTTTACAAAAAACGCACATCACGCCGACGCTGCGCGTCGCTGGCGGCTGCGCGGTAGTTGGCCTCACCCTGAACCCGTCGATCGGCAACGACTCCCGCCGAGGGATTTCGCGATTATCACGCGCCTGGTCAATTGCTGTTGGTCGCTTTTCCAATGGGGATTTTTCCTGACGGTCGCGGCTGCGCTCGTGGTCGGCGGGTATCTCTATTTTCGACTAGATGATGAAATTCGCCGCCAGGTGGAACACCGAATCGCCGGCCATTACCGGCATCTGGCCGTCCACGTCGGCAGCGCCCGGTTCGAACAGGACCGTGGCATCGCCGTGTACGACCTGGCACTGTTCGAGCGACAAAGCGGCAGCACGCCGCAGTCTTTGCTCTCCGTCGACGAACTTTTCCTCGCTGGCCAGATTCGGATGGAGGATCTGGTCAAAGGTCAGCCGCCCGTCGAGAAAATCGTTATCCGCCGCCCTCGGCTGAGGGCCATTCTGCAAACCGATGGACGGTGGAACGTCGGCACGCTCGCGCCGTTGCCGAAATTCAGCGATCAGTGCCCGGTGATGGCGATCGAAGATGCAACTCTGATTTTCGAGCAGCAAGGTCGTCGGCACGGAGAATCGCTCACGGTGCGCGGCGTCGACATGACACTCACGCCAGCGCCAGTCGACGCAACTTCCGGGGCGAAGTCCCGTCGCTACCACGTGCGGGGCACGATTTCCGGACTGCCCGCAAAGGAACTGAAGATCGAGGGACACCTCGACCCGGCGGATGGCAGCCTGGATTTGACGGCGACGATTGGCGGCCTGGAAGTCTCGCCGGAATTGCTCGCGTCCGTGCCGGGACTGCCTGCCGACGCCCTGGCCCAGACCCAGGTATCCGGCCGGGCCGACATCGTCCTGCACGTGACGCGGGCCGGCGGAGCGAACGCGGAGCTCAACTGGTCCGCCGGCGTGAAAGTGGACCGTGGCCAACTGAATCATCCCTTGTTGCCGCATCCGGCGACGGATCTGGAACTGGTGCTGACGGCGGCCCCCGACCGGCTGAATATTGAACGCCTCACCGGCCGGTGCGGCACGGCAGGCGTCGTATTGGCCTGCGAACGACACGGGTGGGAAACGACGGCGCCGCTGGGCATGGCGGTGAAAGTGATTGGCCTGCCGCTCGATAAGGAGTTCGAAAAGGCGCTGCCGGCCGCATTGTCTCGCCACTGGCAACGGTTTCAACCGGCCGGGTTGGTCGACGCCGAAGTTCGCCTTGCGTTCGACGGCCGTCATTGGCGGCCGCAGCTCGCTGCCGAGTGTCGCGGCATCTCATTGACCGACGCCGAAAAGTTTCCTTATCCCCTGGAACAAGCGACCGGCAAAGTCGAGTACACACCGGCCGGCCCGGACGCTGCGGATGAGCTTCGCTTAAGCCTCACGGCTGTTGGCGGCGGCCGCCCGGTGCAAATCGAAGCCCAGCTCTCGCAATTGAAGGTGGGTTCTCGCTCAAGCACAAACTCTAATCCACAGTCGCCCCCGCCCCATCCGGTCGGCTGGGTGGAAATCTCCGGGACCGACATCCCGCTTCACGACCAGTTGCTCGCTGCGATGCCCGAGAAAGGTCGGCGGGTCGTACAGTCGTTGCGGGCACAAGGCGCGTTCGACTTCCGTTGGCGGGCCGAGTGGACGGATCCAACTCAGCCGCTGGCCAACGTCTCCCACGCGATCACGCTCAAGGGTTGCACGATTCAGTTCGACAAGTTCCCATACCCATTGCATCACGTTCAGGGCTTGTTGACTGAGAACCACCGGACGTGGCGATTGCACGATGTGGTTGGCCGGGGCGGCAATGACTCAACGGTGGTCGTGTGCAGCGGCCAATGGGCGCCGGTCGGCGATGGCTGCCGTATCGATCTGGTGTTCCAAGCACAGAACGTGCCGCTCGACGACAATCTTCGGCAGGCACTGACCGAGCCGGCCCGGCGCGCGTGGGTCGAGTTGCGGCCGCAGGGGCGCGTCGATTTTGCAGCCCACGTCGTGCACGAATCCGGCCAGCCGGCACCGGCCATCGCCGTCACGCTCCGGCCGTGCGAGCGGTCCGTTTCGCTCGAGCCGCAAAGCTTCCCCTATCGCCTGGAGCAAATGGAAGGCACGGCCACGTTTCAGGCTGGTCGGGTCGAGCTAAAGAATGTCGTTGCCCATCACGACCGCGCGACGTATTCGGCGGCGAGCGGTGCGTGGCAGCCAACTCCTGGAGGCGGGTGGCAGTTCGTGCTGAATGGTTTCAATACCGATCGCCTCACGGCCCATCGCGATCTATTAATCGCCCTGCCGCCGCGTCTGCAAAAGACAGTGGAACGCCTGCAGCCGACTGGGACGTTCGAGCTTTCCAACAGCGCACTCAGCTTCACGAAGGACCCCAGCCTGGATCGCCTGGCGTCCGCTTGGGACGTGAACTTGATCTGCCACCAGGCTGCCCTGCAGGGCGGGATTCCGCTGGATAACGTGTCGGGCGAAGTCCGGTTGGTGGGGCTAGACAACGGACAGGCCTCCTACACGGCAGGCGAGCTGGCGATTGATTCGCTGGTCTGGAAGGACCTTCAATTCACGAATGTGCGCGGTCCGCTGTGGGTCGACCGGTCGCTGTGCCTGTTGGGTCAAGCGGCGACTCAGAAACAGGGTCAGCCGCCGCGAAGGGTCACTGCCGACGCCTACGGTGGCAGCCTGGCTGGCGACGCACGTATTGAACACGATGGCAATCCGCGGTACCGGTTGGAAGTCGCGCTCGGCGGCGCGGACCTGGGTCGGTTCGTCGGCGAGCGGTTGGGAGGGCCGAAGGAATTGACGGGCACAGTCGCGGGCAAACTGACGCTTTCCGGAACGGGCCAATCGACGCATGCGCTGAACGGCACAGGTGATTTGCACGTCGTCGACGCCCACATATACGAGCTGCCGGTCCTGGTGTCGTTGCTGAAGGTGCTTCGCAATCGTACGCCCAACAGCACCGCTTTCGACCGCGTGGACATGCAGTTCGCGATTCAGGGCGAGCACGTCCACTTCCAGCAGCTCAACCTGCTCGGCGACGCGGTCAGCCTGTACGGCCGTGGACAGACGAATTTCGACCGGGAGCTGGATCTTGTGTTCTATAGTTTAGTGGGACCGGCCGACCTGCCGATCCCGCTGTGGAAAACCATTGCCGGCCAGGTCAGTCAACAAGGGCTGCAACTAAAGGTCACCGGTACGTGGGAGAAGCCGGAGACTGAGAAAGACGTGCTGCCGTCGGTCAACCAGGTGCTGCAAGAGATTCAAAACGGAATTCAGGCAGGTGCCGCCACCATGGCGCCGCCCGCGGCAGCCCGCTCCGAAGGACAGCCAGTCCGACGTTAAGGAGACGAGCGATGAACGTAGCGTCACTTGGCGGAGCATTAGGCAGCGCGGCCGGCGCGCCGTTGTCGCAGACGGCCGGCAGCGAGGCCGAGCGCGCGGCGCGCGACGGCTCCGCCCAGCAGCGGCAAGTCGATGCCAACCAGAAGGCTGAGCTGGCCGCGGGCATCGGTCAAACACAAGAGGATGAGGAGAGTTCCGAGCGAGACGCCGACGGCCGCCGGCCGTGGGAAGCACCCACAAAAAAAGGCGCCAGCGACGACCAGGACGCCTCCGCCTCGGCGACCCCCGTCCGGCAAAGCAAGGACGCCACCGGCCAATGCGGCAATCAGCTTGATCTGACGGGGTGAACGGGAAAAACGGATTTGGGCCGCGTCGTTTCTTGATCGTGACAACCTTGTTAGAATTTCAATTGTCCGTAGTCCGTGGTCTGTTGCAGTCGGACAATAACTACGGACAACGGACGACGGACTTCATCATGCGATTCACCAAGATGCAAGGCGCTGGCAACGACTACATCTACGTCGATTGCTTTGCCGAGCCTGTGCCGAAGAACATCCCCGAGCTGGCCCGCCGCATGGCAGACCGCCGCTTCGGCGTTGGCGGCGACGGGCTAATCCTGATTTGCCCCTCGGAGCGGGCGGATGCCGAAATGCGGATGTACAACGCCGATGGCTCGTATGGGGAAATGTGCGGAAATGGCATTCGCTGCGTCGCCAAGTTTCTCTACGATCACGACGTCTGCCGGCGGGACAAGCTGCGAATCGAGTCGGGCGGGCGGGTGTTGTCGCTCGAATTGCGGGTGTCGCGCGGCGTTGTCGATCAGGTCCGCGTCGACATGGGCGAGCCGATCTTGCGACCCGATCAGGTTCCGACGACACTCCGCTCTCCCAAAGGGCCGCAGGAGCCGGCGGTTGATGTGCCAATTACTGTTGGCGGACGCGAATTTCGCGTTACCTGTGTTTCGATGGGCAACCCGCACTGCGTGACGTTCGTCTCGGAGCCTTCAGGAGAAAACGCAGAACCGACTGACGACTGGGTGCTGGGCATCGGCCCGAAGTTGGAAGTCGATCCACACTTTCCCAAGCGGGTGAACTGCGAGTTCGTCAAGGTGCTCGGCTTCGGCGAATTGCGGCAGCGAACGTGGGAACGCGGCTCGGGCGAAACGCTCGCCTGTGGCTCGGGGGCGTGTGCCGTTTGCGTAGCAGGCGTCCTCACCGGCCGTTCCGGCCGCAACGTACAGATACATTTGTCCGGCGGCGACCTGGCCATCGAATGGAATGAGAACGACGATCACGTCTACATGACCGGCCCGGCAGTCGAAGTATTTCACGGAGAGTGGCACGATACATAGCCGACTCATCTTGGGTCGGTCGGGGCAGACGAAATCCGGCCAGGATGGCCGGGCTATTTTTCTTTAGGGCATGGATGCTTTGCAATGAGTCGCAACAAACGTCGCCGATTCAAACTCCGTCTGCCTCGCTTTCTCACCGGCCTGGGCGGTCTCATTACGTCGGAGGCAATCCGTGCGTGGATGAAGACGCTCGACTATCGAGCCGCGTTCTACAACCGCTCGGTCGACCCGATCCATGGCGTCAACGGCCCGCGGATTTACATCTTCTGGCACGAGAATATCCTCATCCCGCTCTACCAGCGTGGCCACTGCCACCTCGCCATGCTCTTGAGCCAGCACGGCGACGCCGACATCCTGGCCCGCGTTGCCCATCACATGGGCTTCGATTGCGTCCGCGGCTCGACGTATCGCGGCGGGGCACGGGCGATCTGGGAGTTGTTCGAGCGGAGCCGGCGGCAGCATCTGACGATCACGCCGGACGGCCCCCGCGGCCCACGCCGGCAACTGGCCCAGGGCCCGATCTACCTGGCCTCGCGGCTGCAACTACCGCTGGTGGTGATGGGCTTCGGCTACGACCGACCCTGGCGAGTCAATAGTTGGGATAAGTTCGCGATCCCCCGGCCGTTTTCGCGTGCCCGCGCGATCATCGGCCCGCCGCTCAAGTTGCCGCCCGACCTCGACCGCACCTGCCTCGAAAACTGCCGCCAGCGCGTCGAGCGGCTGCTCAACGATCTCACCAATGAAGCCGAAGCCTGGGCCGTGGCTGGCTCGCGCAAGGCGGGCGAGGTGGTGATCGCGCCGCAATCCGCCCCACCGCCGCATCCCCTGCTGCGAGCGCCACATCAGGAATTCATGGGAGTCGCCGTGCGGGCCGCATGATTCGCCTTACCATGGCGGCAATACCAATAAGTAGCAACAACGCAGCGCTCGGCTCCGGCACTGCCGCGTTCAACGTTCCAGCAGCTGCACCCGTCCCGCTGCCGGCCGTTTGTCCGAAGTGGGCCCGCCACACGTTGTAGTCGCCGGGACCGATCGTACCGCTGCCGTCGCCGTCGGCGGCGCTGAACGCGGCGACCATGTCACCGACCGTATTGCGCCACATCACATAATCGGCCGCATCAACGGCTCCGTTCCGATTGTAGTCGCCGCCCAGGCCGACCGAACCGGTGATATTGATGGTAATCGGCGCCAAATTCATGCTGAACGGCGTGGGATTGGTGCTCTGCGGCTGAAGCGTGATCATGCCGGAAAACGTCCCCGCGATCGAAGAATTCAATTCGACGATCAGGTCGTCATGCGTGGCACCTGCGGCAACGCCGGCGAAAGGACCGAAACCGGTGAGTACAAAAGCCGGAGCAGCAAGAGTGAAGCTCCCCGCCAAACTATCGGACGGGGCGGCAGCATCATTTTCGACGCCCAATTCCGCGACCAAGGCGGCTTGCCCTTGCACGATCGAGCCGAGGTCGAGCGAAAACTGATTCGCGCCGGTCATGCTGAACGCACCAGCACCCGCGATTTTCACGACGTCTGCCACGGCAAAGTTGTTGACCTGGGCCGCTATGTTGACGGTTTGACTCACCAGAGGCGTGGTACCCAGTTCGCTCGTGCCCGTGCCGTCCGACGTGAGCGAGATGGTGGCGGTGCCGGACTTGTTGCCGGCAGTGCCGGTGTCGACGCCGACGCTGAGACTCGTATTGTTGGTGCTCCCTGGGGTCAACCCACTGAAGGCGCCGCTGTTGGTCGTCACGCCACCTGTGGGACTACCAATCGACGCGTTCAATCGCTCTGAGAAGCCGTCGTTCGCCGCGCTGTTGGCGATCGAAATCGCCTGCGACGGCGCCGGATCGCCCACGTGAAGGATGCCAAAGTTGACTGGTTCGGGCGTGTGAGTTGAAGCGCTGGCCAGGCGAAACACGCTTCCGGCAACGTTTACGGTCTGCGCCGCCAGCGGCGTGTCGCCCAGCCCGCTGCTGCCGGTCCCATTGGAAGTCAGCGCGATGGTGGCGGTCCCCGATTTGCTTCCCGCCGTGCCGGTGTTGATTCCGACCGAGAGGCTGGTGTTGTTTGTGGCGCCAGGGGCCAGCAAAGAGAAGGAACCGCCATTGGTCGTCACGCCGCCGGTCGGGCTGCCGATGCTGGCATTTAATCCTTCGGAAAAACCATCGGCCGGGACGTTGTTCGTCAGCGAAAGAGCTTGCGACGGTGCTGTGTCCCCAACGTGGAAGTTGCCAAAATTGACCGGCTCCGGAGTGTGGGCTGAAGCGCTAGCCAGGCGAAACACGCTTCCCGTCACGTTGACTGTTTGAGAGGCCAACGCTGTTTGCCCAAGCCCGCTGCTGCCTGTGCCGTCGGACGTGAGCGTGATTGTGGCGGTGCCCGACTTGTTGCCGGCCGTCGCCGTGCCGATGCCCACAACCAGGCTGCTGTTGTTGGTCGCGCCGGGTGCCATCAGCGAGAAGGAGCCGCTATTCGTCGTTACTCCGCCGGTGGGAGAACCAATGGACGCGTTGAGCGCCTCCGAGAAACCATCGTTAGGCACGTTGTTCGTCAAGGAGAGTGCCTGAGACGGTGCTGTGTCGCCTACATGGAAGCTGCCGAAGTTGACCGGCTCCGGCGCGTGGGCCGTGGGATCGGCGTAGCGATAGGCGGCACCTGTGAATTGAAGAAGCTGGTCTGCTACGTTGTCGAAGTTGTTGATAATTCGGACCTGCTGGCCCACAAACGCACCCGCCGACGTAGCGCTGAACGTCACCGCCAAATCACCGCTATTGCCCCCAGCCGCGATCGGGCCGAAGTTGCTGGCCGTGACTCCCACGCCGGTGAGCCGAGCATCGGTCAGATTGCCGCCATTGACGCTCGTTTGAATGGCTCCGCGCAGATTTGGTCCGGCACCTCCAACGTTGTTGATTTGATAGTTGAGCGTGGCCATGTCGCCGATATGGATGTTTCCAAAACTCATCGTGGCCAGGGCGGTGCCACCATTCGACACGCTGCCGCCGAGCGATTGCGTCACCGCCGGATTGGCCAGGATCATTCCAGTGCCGGTAACATTGGTCCGATGATTGAACATATTGCCAATCCCAAAGTTGGCATTGGTGTAGTCGACGCCCACCAGCAAGCCGTTGCTTCCCAGATTGAGCTCGACGCCGTTGTGGACCAGGAAATCAGCATCCGAAGCGCCGGAGGCCGAGCTCAGATTAAGGGTCGCCCCGGCATCAATTTGAATTGTCCCGCTTTGGCCGTCGATCTTTCCACCGTTGACGACGAGCGTTCCGCTGGCGGCCCGCACGGTGCCGCTGTTGAGGATCGTGTTGTTGATCGCGCCATGGCCAACGATGTTCCCCGCCGCAGAATTTATGATGTTGCCACCGGAGGTGAGCATGGCATCGGCGAGACTGGGGCCTCCCAACTCGAACGAGCCCGTGTTGTTGAGGGCATTGGTCATCGTGAAAGTTCGACCGTCATAGATTCTGAGAGTGCCGGCGTTGTTCACCAGCGACGACACCAGGTTCGTACCGGCAAAGGTCATGTTCGAATTCGGGCCGGACAGCTCCACTGTCGTAGTGCCGGCGATCGTGTTCACGGCCGTGCCAACCGACGTAAACGTCGCGCCGCTGCCTCCATCGACTGCGCGGTAGGTACCGCCGGTTAGTGTGCCGGCCGAGAGATTTGCAAGCGTATTGGTAAGACTGAGCGTCCCGCTGTCGACGTTGACCGTGCCCGCATTGTAGAACGGGACGCCCACGCTGGAGGTGGTTCCGGCGCCGCTTTTGTTGAACGTGCCGTCGTTGGTGACGCTGGGGATGTTGCCACCGACGCTGCCGAGCACGAGGTCGGCTTCGCCGACGATGTTCAGCACGTTGTTGTTATCGAGCACGGCCCCCGGCGCGACGCTGCCGGAAGTGTGCATGCCAATGCCCAGTCCGGTGATGCTTGCCGTGCCGTTGTTCGTCAGAGTCCGGCTGCCCACCAGGGCCGAG
>JBIOWO010000360.1:0-57274 GCA_044868555.1 Lacipirellulaceae bacterium
AACTGGGGCGTTGCCCCAGCCACCCGTCGTCCCTACCTGCGGGCGCCTCTCGAATCTGTTTACAATAGGTCGCGGCTCCCGAGATTGGCACCAGTTCCCTATGCACACTTCGAGGCGGAGATGACGCATCGCTTGCTGATTAGCATCATTGGTATCCTGGGCTGCACGTTGCTCTCGTTCACGTCCGTCCTGGGCCAGGAGAAGAAACCTGCCTGGGACGATCTCTCGGTGCTGCAGATCAACCGCGAGCCGCCGCGGGCCACCGTCGTCAAGTTTCCGACCGCTGAGCTGGCGGCAACGGAAGGACCGGTGCGCGGCGCCTCGCCCTGGTATCGCTCGCTCAATGGCACGTGGAAGTTTCAAGTCAGCAAGGACCCGGCCTCCCGCCCCGTCGACTTCTTCGAATCGACGTTCGACGATGCGGCGTGGAAGACGATTTCGGTGCCATCGAACTGGGAGCTGCAAGGCTTCGACGTGCCCGTGTTCTCGAACATCACCTACCCGTTCCCCAAGAACCCACCGCATGCGCCGCACGAAAACAACCCCGTCGGCTCCTACCGCCGCCACTTCCGCGTACCGGCCGATTGGCAGGGCCAGCGCGTGTACGTCCACTTCGATGGCGTCGACTCGGCGTTCTACGTGTGGGTCAATGGCCAGCAAGTCGGCTACAGCGAGGATAGCCGCACCGGCGCCGAATTCGACATCACCAAGTATCTCAACAACGACGGCGACAACCTGATCGCGGTCGAAGTCTACCGCTGGTCCGATGGCAGCTATCTCGAAGACCAGGATTTCTGGCGGCTCTCCGGCATCTACCGCGACGCCTACCTGCGGGCCGAGAATCCCGTCGCCATCGACGATCTGCACGTTGAAGCCACGCTCGACGACAACTACCGCGACGGCAAACTCAAAGTTCGCGCGCGCGTCACGAATCGCGGCGATGAGGCGGCCGATGTGAAACTTAATGCCCGGCTCGTCGACGCGGCCGGCAAGCAGGTCGGTGACGAGTTGAGCACGACTTCCAAAGTCTCCAAGGAAAGCGACCTGGAGCTCACCGCCGACGTCCCCGAACCCAAGCAATGGTCGGCCGAGCTGCCGAATCGCTACGACCTGGTCGTCACGCTCGCAGGCGGCGACGGAAAAGCGATCGAAGCGATTCCGCTCAAGATCGGCTTCCGCCGCGTCGAGATCCAGGGCGGCAAGTTCCTCGTCAACGGCAAGCCAATCATCATCAAGGGCACCAACCGCCACGAGCATCACCCGATCCGCGGCCACTACATCACGCGCGACGACATGATTCGTGACATCAAGTTGATGAAGCAGCACAACATCAACGCCGTCCGCACGTGCCACTATCCCGACACGCCCGAATGGTACGACTTGTGCGACGAATACGGACTCTATTTGTGGGACGAAGCCAATATCGAATCGCACGGCATGGGCTACGGACCCGAATCGCTCGCCAAGCAGCCCGAGTGGACCGAGGCCCACGTCAACCGTGTCCGCTACATGGCTGAACGCGATAAGAACCATCCGTCGATCATCGCCTGGTCGATGGGCAACGAGGCGGGCGACGGCGTGTGCTACGACGCGTGCGCCGACTGGCTCCGCGAGCATCATCCGGATCGGCCCGTGCATTACGAACGGGCCCGCGAAAAGGGCGAACGCAACACCGATATCGCCAGTTGGATGTACTCCCGCCCGAACGACATCGCCCGCTACGTCCAGCGGCCGCGCAACAAGCCGTTCATTATCTGCGAATACTCGCACGCGATGGGAAACAGCAACGGCAACCTCAAGGAATACTGGGACATCTTCTATTCCGGCAAACAGGCGCAGGGCGGATTCATCTGGGATTGGCGAGACCAGGGTTTGCTGGAGAAAGTGCCCGATACGTACGGTGGTCGTTCGGTTCCAGTCGAGAACCGCGGCCAGGCGTGCTACGTCGGCGGCGATTGGTACCCAGACGACCGCTTCCTGACGGACAACGCGCGGGTGAACGACGGCCTGCTGACGGCCGACGGCCATCCGCACCCCGGCCTGATCGCGCTCAAAAAGGAACAGCAGAACGTGCTCGTCGAGCCAGTCGATCTCGACAAGCGCCGCTTCCGCCTTACGAACCGGTTCTACTTTCAGCCGCTGACCGGTTACGCCACCGGCACATGGCGTCTGCTGGAAGATGGCCGGCCAACCGCGCAGGGCGATATTCAACTCGACGGCGATGATGACGCATCGCTCAATCTCAAACCGGGCGAATCGAAGGAGTTCAGCGTGAAGCTTGCCGACGATGTGCTCAAGCCAGAGCACGAATATATTCTCGACTTCCGCTTCAACCTGGCCCAAGCGACGCCGTGGGCCTCGGCTGGGCATGAACTGGCATGGGAGCAATTCGAACTCGCCGCCAGGAAGACGCTGCAGCGACCGGTCGCGGAAGCTGAACTGCCGCTCGACGTCACCGAGGGCGGCGACAAGGTGCTGGTCAAAGGCCGCGACTTTGTGGCCACGTTCGATTCGAAGCTCGGCGCGATGACCGGCTATTCGTGGCGCAGCATCGAATTGCTGGCCGCGCCGGTACGGCCCGATTTCTGGCGAGCCCCGCTGGATAATGACCGCGGCGCACGCCTTCCGCGTCGGCTCCGCGCTTGGCGTGATGCCGGGGAGAAATTCGAAGTCGCCAAGGCCGAAGTGCAAAGGCCTGAGCCAATTCCGAGCGGTGACAAGCCGGCCGAAGTCTGCATCAAGTACTCCGGAAAACTCACCGACGTGGGCGACGCCGACTACAGCATCACATATGTCGTCGACGCCACCGGCCTGGTCACGGTTGAGATCGACTATGAACCGCAAAACCGCCGCGACGCGCCGATGCTGCCCCGCTTCGGCACCGAATGGATTCTCGACGGCTCGCTCACCCAGATCACCTGGTACGGCCGCGGGCCGCAGCCCACCTACAGCGACCGCAAGCAGGCGCCGATTGGCATTTACTCCGGCAGCGTGGCCGATCAGTTCGTCCGCTACTTTCGGCCGCAGGAGAATAGTAACAAGGTCGACGTCCGCTGGGTGGCGGTTACGAATCCATCCGGCATCGGCCTGTTGGCGACGGGCGAGCCGCTCTTGAGCGTTGGCGTCTCCGAGTTCAGCAAGTCGCAAATGGAGCGTGCCCTTTACGACTTCCAACTGGAACGACGCAACCGCACGTACCTCAATCTCGACCTGTTGCAGATGGGCGTCGGCGGCAACGACAGTTGGGGTGCCACTGCAATGGACGACTACCTGCCGCAGAACAAGCCGTATCACTACAAGTTTACGATCCGCGGCATTGACCAGCCACCCATGTAGAAGGAAGGCAGAACATGCTGCATTTGAATTGCGACATCTGCGGGCAAGTGCTATCGAAGCCCGGTGGGCTGATCTTCAGCCCGCCGGTTGGCACTTCATTTGTCGTTGAAAAATACCACGTCTGCCCCGCCTGCTGGCCAAAGGTGGACGCGCTAAGAGCGGCAAAGACAGAAGATGTGGGTGTTCGAATCACGGCTGCAGCAACCGATCAACCCGTTCAAAATCGTAGCCGCGGCGCTTAAGCTCGTCACACAGCGCCGCTAGCCGCGAATGAAACGGGTCCTTGCGGCCAGAGCCCAGATGCAGGAGAAGCAGGAACCCGTTGAGGCCATTCGGGTCCTTTGTCTCGTAGGCCAGGATGTCGTCGAAGATTTTTTGCGACGGCGCGAAGGCTTTGTCTCCTTCGGGCGCGTAGTCGCGGTTCGAGCCGCTGCCGGGCGTGAAGTTGACGAGCGTGACGCCAATCTCGCGGGCCCATGCCACCTGCTCGCGGTTGTACCATTCGTAGGGCGGAATGAAGTATACTCTCTCGCCGGCGGGCAGGGCGCCGAGCGCTCGCAGCGCGGCAAGGTTCTTTTCCAAATCGGCTGCGAAGAAGTCCTTTGTCACCAGCGTTTTCTGGCGGTCCATCCAATCGCAGTACAGTGGGTGCGAATCGGAGTGCGGGCCCAGGTAGTGGCCTTCGTTCACGATGCGCTTCAAGAGGGGCCGCAGATCGGCCCGCCGCGCGAAGTCGCCGGTCACGAAGAACCCGGCCCGAATGTTGCGCTCCTTCAGTGCGTCCAGAATCGGCTCCGTGCTCTCCGCATGATCGCCGCCGGTGAAGACAAGCGCCAGCCTCTTGGCCGCAATGTCGCCGCGGATGATCGCGCCTTCGGAATCACGCACCACGCGATCCGCGGCCGGGGCCGAGTTGCAAGCCGCGACGAACCACAACCCCACTGCCATTCGCCAGCACAAACAGCCGCAGACTTGGCCACAAAAAACACGAAGAGTCACAAAAACGAAGCACGCATTGGGAGACTCACGAACGATGGAGAAAGTGTTCCCCCTTTGTGCCTTTTTGTGTTTTTTGTGGCCATCCATCGCGGTCATTTCCAAACGTGCAGCAGCAGGATCAGCGACACCGTGCCGTCAATAATTGGCTCGTTCGTCGAGAAATCGGCGAACAGATCGTGGTAGACGCCGGCTTCCGACTGGAAGCGGGCCAGCTCATCGTCGCCGAACGGCTCGAACTTCAGGCCATCGTTGATGTCCTTATACACGGGTCCGTCGACCAGGCCGCCCACCGGCAGGTGGTTGGCCAGCTTGTAGAACAAATGGTGTGGCCGGCTGGCGTGCCGGCCATGCTCGGGCACACCGATCACGAACGACACGCCCCACGGATTGCGGCCGAAGATCCAGTCGCGGGCCTCGGCCGCCAGTTCGCGGTACCGCGTGTCGCCCGTCATCCGCTCGTACAGCATCGCCTCGGTCGCCAACGCCACCACGTCGTTCGTCGAGCACCAAACCAGCGGCGTGCCCAGCCGATACGGATTCGTCACCGCCCGCTCGCGGACTTTTTCCAGCCCGGCCCGATAGAACTCGGCCAGCTCTGCCTGCTCCGCCGAGCTCACATGCGGCCACAACCGCCAGTGGGCCAAATTCACGTACGGAAAAAACTCGTAGTGTCCGTGGCGATCGCGACCCATCCACGGATTCTCGCCCGCCTGCCGCGCGTAGCCCATCGCCTCGTCGCGGAACTTCTCCTCCTTCGTCGCAATGAACAGCTCGGTCGCGGCCCATTCGAGATCGTCGTGATACGTGCTCTCGCCGTAGTAGTACGGCGCGCGCACGGGGACCGACATCGCGCAGCCCGGCTTCGACTGGGCCAAGCGGTATAGCGAGCGGGCCGTTTCAACGTCGCCAACCAGCGCCATCGCCGCGGCCGACCGGCCCGCCAGATTCGCCACGCCGTCCGACTTGTTCTGGTGCTTCGGTCCTTCTGGCCGGCCCGTCGCCCGCCACGCCGCCCGCGGCCCGCCGGGCCCGCGGCCATAATCCGATCGGTCGTCATGCCACAACGTGTTCGGCGGCATGTGATCGCGGTCATCGCCGATCTGTACGTAGATGACGTCGGGCTGCGGATGAATCTTCTTCACGAGTGCGGCCCCATGCCGCGCCTCTTCCTCTGCCCCGGCCAGATACAGCGCCGCCACGCAGTATGATGTGGTGATCATGTGCTTGAGCCGGTCGCCCGCGTCATGCCAGCCGCCCGTCGTGTCGACCATCTCGCCGGTCGTGGTGTCGAAGCCGTCCTGCTGGTGGCATTTCTTGCCGGTGACCGGATTGTCGCCACACCGCTGCAAGCGCATGAACTCCAGCAGCTTGCCGGGCACATCTCTGTAAGCATCCGGCCCAATCGCAAACCGCGGCGACACGATCTCGCCACACGTCACCTGATACTCGCCCGCCTCGCGCACGCCGCTGAAATCGAGCCGATAGTTGTGCGCAAACGGCCCCCACGCACGCTGATCGGTCCCGACGTCGGCCTCAAAATCGCCGACGCGAAATTCGCCCGTCAGCGGCCGATCGCTCGACAGCACGGCGATCTTCGGATCATCGGGCAGGTAGCCCACCTGGTTCACGCGAATCCAGGCGAACTCCTTGCCGCTGGCAGTCAAGGGGATAATCGCAGCCGCGCTCCATGCGAGGCAGACGGCGGAAGCGAGTCGAAAAGTGGTGGGCGAGGGGCGCAGCATCGAACGGTGGTCTCCGGCGGCGGAGCCAATGGTGTGTCTCTGGTCAATGTAATCGCGGGCGACGCGCACTACAAAAATTCAATCGCTCTCGGTCGCCCGGTCGCGAAAAAGTGCTTGTTATTTCGAAGGGGACAGGGGCGATCTGGCATAAGTGGCTTGTTTTTGCGAAGGGGTCACGAAGCGTTGACGTAAGTCGTTAAAGTTTGGAAGGGGTCAGCGACGTTGTGGGGGTCGCCCCATAAAGTTAGGCGAACGGCGGCGAATGCGTGGCTTCAAGATTGTTTGACTCGCGGATATGTGTGCGGCGCGCACCGTGAGCGCGACCGGCTCTGCCACATTGGCCAGCCGGATAGTAAACATCCGTATATTACACGAGCGTAGCGGAAAGGGCGACAAAAAGCGAGGGAGGAAATTGGCCACCTGCCGGCGTATTTATCAGCGAATCTCATGGTAGAATTCGCCAGCATGGACCGCCCGCACCTCATCCGTGGTCTGCGAATTGCCGTGTCGGCGGCGAACCTGAAGGGCGGGCAGATGTCATTAGCGGGAAGCGTCGGCCCGCGCGACTGGGCGGCCAAACGCCGGCACATTACATTGAAACTCGTGCGACACACGCCGAATTTAGCGAGGAGCCATCGATGTTTTCTGTCGAATCAATCGTTTACGCCTGGGACAACCAGCTTCGCTACGCGCTGGCGCTGGTCGACGACCTGAGCGACCAGCAAATGGTCCTGCGGCCGGGCGGCAACATGAACCACCCGGCGTGGATTCTGGGCCACATCGGGGCCTACCATCCGGTGACGCTGCAGCTCCTCGCCGGCGAACCGGTCGACGACCCGAAGAACGACCCGCTGTTTGGCTTCGCCGGCCACGGACCGCTGGACGACATCAAACCCTACGGCAGTAAGCAGGCGATCGTCTCGCGCTTCGCCGACGGTCACGAGCGCGTTGCCCAAGCACTTCTCGCAGCTAAACCGCAAGCGTTTCGCCGGGCACCGAGCTTGGAGCGCTGGGCGAAAATGTATCCCACCGTGGAATTCATGTTGCCCGATTTGCTGCTACACCACGAGAGCCTGCACATCGGCCAGATCAGCATCTGGCGCCGGGCGGCCGGCCTGCCGGGCGTCGCCTCCCACGATCGCGCGCCGCGGAAGGGACTGGTCGAGCGGGCGGGCGCGGTGCGCTAGTACGGCGTATTGGGTGCCATGCTTTCGCGGCGCCAGCCGCGTAAGCATGCTTCGTTGCGGACTGGACATGCTTACGCCGCGACGCGGCGAAAGCATGCCACCCTGCGCGCAATATGAGCGGGCCGCCGTGGCGACCCGCTCGTGAGCTGTGACTCGATTTCTTACGCGCGGGGCAAGCCCCGCCGCTAATTGGGTGCCGGCCTACATGTCATAGTACAGGCAGAACTCGTACGGGTGCGGCCGCAGGGCCATCGCGTCGACTTCGTTCTTCTGCTTGTACGAAATCCAGGTGTGGATCACGTCCTCGGTGAATACGTCGCCGCGCAACAGGAATTCGTGGTCGCGGGCCAGTGCGCTGAGCGAATCGGCCAGCGAACCCGGCGTCTTCGGCACCTCGGCCAGCTCTTCCGGAGCCAGGTCATAAATGTCCTTGTCCAGCGGCTCGCCCGGATGGATCTTGTTCTGGATGCCGTCCAGCGCGGCCATCATGATCGTGGCGAACGACAGGTAAGGATTGCAGCTTGGGTCCGGGCAGCGGAATTCGACCCGCTTGGCCTTCGGGCTCGGGCTGTACATTGGAATGCGGCAGGATGCCGACCGATTCCGCTGCGAGTAGGCCAGGTTCACCGGCGCCTCGTAGCCCGGCACCAACCGCTTGTAGCTGTTGGTGGTGGGGCAGGCGAAGGCCAAGATGGCGGGGGCGTGCTTGAGCAGGCCGCCGATGGCGAACAGGCCCATTTCGCTCAGCCCGGCGTAGCCGTTGCCCGCGAACAGCGGGTTGCCGCCCTTCCACAGCGAAATGTGCGTGTGCATGCCGGAGCCATTGTCCGAGAACAGCGGCTTGGGCATGAACGTGACGGTCTTGTTGTACTTCTTGGCGACGTTCTTGATGATGTACTTGTACAAGCACATGTTGTCGCCCATTTTCACGAGGTCGGAGAATTTGAGGTCGATCTCCGACTGGCCGGCCGTGGCCACCTCGTGGTGCTGCGCTTCGACGTTGAGTCCGCAGTCGATCATCGTCAGCATCATCTCATTGCGGATATCCATCAGGGCGTCGGCCGGCGGCACCGGGAAGTAGCCCTCCTTGTGACGCAGCTTATAACCCAGGTTGGTCTTCCCCGTGCCGGTATAATCCTTGCCCCGGTTCCATTGGCCTTCCTCGCTGTCGATGTAGAAGAAGCCGCTGTTGGGCGTCTGATCGAAGCGGATGTCGTCGAAGATGAAGAACTCGGCTTCCGGGCCGATGTAGCATGTGTCGGCCACGCCCGTGCTCTTCAGATAATTCACCGCCTTGCGGGCCACGTTGCGCGGGTCGCGGGTGTAATCTTCGCGGGTGATCGGGTCCTGCACGTTGCAGATCATGCACAGCGTCGGGATCACGGTGAACGGATCGACGAACGCGGTGTCCGCCTGCGGCAACAGGAGCATGTCGCTCTCGTTGATGGCCTGCCAGCCGCGGATGCTGGAGCCGTCGAAGCCCAGCCCGTCCTCGAACACCTCTTCATCGAGCTTGTCGACCGGGATGGTGAAGTGCTGCCAGATCCCAGGGAAGTCCATGAACCGCATGTCAACAGCCTTGATATTCCGTTCGCGGCACAACGCCAGGACCGATTGCGGAGTCATTGCCATGATCCAATCTCTCCAGTGCCAAATGAGTGAAACGTATTTGCCAAGCCGCCGGTGGCGGCGATGCGTGTTTCCGTAAATACGGGCCGCGAATCAGACTGCGAGAGGCGCTCGAATCGAGCCGATTTTTCTCGCAGAGCGCGATTCGGGTGAGTAGAAACGAAACCTGTCTGGCGCACAACCACCCCAACACAAAAAAAGGCGGTCGCCGCAGTCGCCGGTTGGCAACGGTGGTGATCGCCTGGAACCGTCTATCCTAGCGACCCGCGCCAGCGGCTGTAAACGGCCTGGCGGAAGAAAATTTGCGACCAGCAGGGAACCGGAAATTAAACACGCCGGCAGCCCTTAACCGGGCAAGCTGCCCCGGAAACGCATTGCGTGCAAGATGTTATGACAACAGCCGGCGCAAGAGACGGCACCGGATCGCCGTGCTGGCAACCCGGTGCCGTAAATTCACTTGCCTCGCGGAGCGGGGCCGCGACGGTTGGCCGGGGCACGCTCAGGACGCCGCCTCAACCTGCTGCTCGGCCTTCGACGTAATCAGTTGCAGTTGGGTGATGCGGTCGTCCGACTTGGACGAGACGCCGTTGACCACGGCGCCGATCACGCGAATGCCGACGCCACGCAACAGCTCGGCAGCCTGATGGATTTTCGGCATCTGGCTGTGATCGCGCCGTACCGACAGGATCACTCCGTCGCAGTACTGGCCAAAGATCAAGGCATCCGAGATGCCCAGCACCGGGGCGCCGTCGATGATGATGAAGTCGTACTCGCCGCGGAGCTTGTCGAAGATCGGCTGCATTTGCTCGGTCGCCAGCGCCTGGATCGCATCTCGATCGCAGTAACCGGCGGTCAAGAGCCACAGGCCTTCCGAGTGGGTCGGCCGAATCACGTCGGCGACGTCGACTTCGGCCCGCAGCACTTCGCACAAACCGTCTTCCAATGCGACGTCAAACAATTCGTGCAGCTTGGGGCGCCGCAAGTCGCCGTCCACGAGCAACGTGCGCCTTCCGGCGCGGGCCAGGCTGGCCGCCAACTGGCTGGCCACCGTCGTACGTCCTTCGGATGCATCGGCACTGGTGACGAGCACGGCCTGCCGCCGCTTCGAGGTTGAATCGTGCATCAGCAGCGTCCGAACGCTATCGATCGAGGCAGTCACGTGTGCGATCAGCGAGTTCGGGTCGCCCGCCCGGCGTCCGTTGACCATCGGCAGCGTGCCGACCACGCGAATGCCCAGGCCCTCGTCGACCTGATTGGGCTCGTTGAGCCGGCGCTTGTGGAACTCGACGAAGGCGATGCCGAAGCACGTCAGCGCGAATGCGCCCAGACCGCCCAGGATCGCGATCGAGTAGTGCTGGGCCTTGTTGATGCCCATCGACAGCACCGCCGGTTGAATCTTCTGAATCTGTTGCATCGAATCCGGCAATTCGGCTTCCACGTCGATGCTTTCCAGCTTGACGTTCATATCCTTGGAGATTGCCTTCAGTTGCTCCAATTCGGCGAGGCGAATTTCCAGGTCGACCGACTTCTCCAGCTTCCCTTTGAGCGTCTTGAGCTTTTCTTCAGCTGCCGAGCCCAGGCCGGCCCACTGGCTCTGCAGCGAGCCAAATCGCAATTGGAACTCCTTGGTCAACTGCTGCATCTGGTTGTTCGGGTTGCTGGCCTTCTCACTCTCGATTTGCTTCTTGATATTGGCGCGGTAGTCCGCGATCTGCTGTCGCAGGCCGGAGACCTCCCGCTCAAGCTGGACCAAGGACTTCGTGCGACGCTTCGCCTGCTTCGACGCGAGCATGTACTTATATTGAGCCATCACCAGCTCGCTCTGCAGATTGGAGTACTGTGGGTCCGACGCCAGAGCCCGATCGGCCTGCATATCGATCATGCTCGGATCGTCCATCTGTTGTTTCAGCACCGCGAACTGGGTGCGCATTTCCATCATTTGGGATTCCAGCTCCGCCTTCCTCTTCTGCGTGGCGCTGAGATCGTTCACCAACAGATCCATATCCGGGTCACGAGTCGACCCTGGGGACTGGCCAAGATCTTTGGCAATGTTGAAGAACACGTCCATCTTTTCTTTGAGCTCGTCTTCGATTTTGCTCAAGCTGCGGACCAACGCATCGCGCATCATCGTGCGTCGATTTCGGTCGGCATAGATCACTTCCCGTTCGTAGGCTGTCGCCACTTCGTCGACGACCCGGCGTTGATCGTCGGAAGAGTCGCTGCCGGACAGGGAAATGCTGAGCACCTCGCTTTGTTGCGGGAAATCGACGACCAGGTTTTCCTGCAGCCACTGCACGGGATCGTCCTTGCCGGCAAAGATGCTCAACGAAGCAATGGAGGGATCGCGGACCGCCGACTGCAGCACAAAATAGCTTCGTAGCAGCGCCAATTGAGTCTTCTGCAAAATCTCGAACCTCTGGGCGCTGCGGTCTACGTCGAACACCAGCGACTTCCGCTCGCTGTCCACGCGAAACAACGCCGTCGCCGACGACGACTCCGGAAACCAGGTCCACAGTGCGATCGCCGCCAGGCTGGCCGCCACCAATCCCATGCACAACGCCAACAGCCAGCGGCGCCGCAACGCATGCAGGAACGTGTTCGCGTCCATGCCGCCACGCAGCACTTGCTGCGTCGCATAGTTGGGAGCCATGGACATGGTCGCCGGCAGCTGCGCCCCATTGGCGGGCGCAGCCACCAGGGCATTGCCGGGCGAATAGGGTCCACCAACCATCGACTGCTGGGCATCGGGAGGAGGAGTAGACTGGTCGTCGCGATAGGTCATGGCAAAAGTCCCGTACGGTAGTGGTTCAGCCGGTGATCGGCCAACAAAAGAATTCGGTCTCGCGTCGTGAGGCGCTGCAAAACAGGTTGTCGCAAACCAAGATCGTTGCAAGTCACACGCCAAACGGCTCTTGGCACGCCGCCGGACGCTCTAACCGCAAACGGCCGAACGGCTTGAGAATCGCGTCCGGTGTTCCCAGGCCGTCCGGCTGTTGCTTTTTTTCAACGTGTGTCCCCAATTCTCCACGCCGCGCGGCGGCACATCACCGCAGCGGAGCCGCCATGCCGCGGGCCGCCCCGATCGGCTTGAGCTGCGCCGCTTCCACCGGAATCGTGAGTCGTTCCAGGATCTGCAGCTCCAGCCACAACAGGCCCAAAGCCAACGGCATCATGAAGTAACCGGCCCAGTCGTGCGCTAAATGCTGCACGAAATTGTTCTTCGGCCCGACCCACATGTACAACAACCCCGTGACGGTAATTCGCACGATGTTGACCACCAGCGCGATCGGGACCGCACTCAGCAGGATGATGAACTTGTCCCACCATGGCCGCTCGATCAAAAACACCATCGCCACGGCCAGCGCACAGAAAATCGTCAGCATCCGCAGACCGCTGCACGCGTCGGCAATGAATAGGTCCATGCCCGAAATGTTGATGATGTTCCCCGAACGGAAGGCGGGCACCCCCAAGGTCTGCAGCACAAACGTGCTGCAAATGGCCGCCAGCGTTTGCAGCCGCAGCAGCACCAGCACCTCGAGCCGGGTCGGCAGCGGAAACATGAATATCAAAAAGCCCAGCGCCGGGCCGGCCCAGCGGATGATGTTCATCCCGCCCACCAGCATGAACACGCCAAAAATCGCCGGCAGGAACGACAGCCGATCGACCGGGTTCATGCCCCACTCGGCCGCCACGAGCCGCATCGACAATCCCGCGACCAACAGCGCCAAACCCGTCCAACGCTCTGACGAAGGCACTGGCCCGATCGGCTCCCAGCGCATCCACATCAATCCGAGCGCGAACACCGGCACGATCCAGCCGTGGGAATAAAGACCTTCGCTCCAGGCCGCACTCGTGAGCGAAAACATGTCCCAATACGCCAGCACCAACAAAAACACCAGTCCGCCCAGCATGATGAGCGGAGCCCGCTGCGACGGATCATTCCACGGCACCGGCGGTATGGCGGGGGCAGGTGTTCGCGTCGGCTGACCCATCCGCAGCGGATTGCTGGCCGGAGTTTTGGGCTGATTCATAGTGGGAATACCTCGGTGAGCTAGCTCTCAGAAGAAAAAAGGGCCCTGCGACATCTGCCGCCGCGAGCCCCCGGCGGAAGCCGGGGGTTCGAACAAGCGATACGTCGCCGATGGCGAATGCGCCGACAGCGGGCGACCAGTTCGGTCGTGCCTCGAGATCTCGTGCTCCATGGGTCGGCGTTTCGCGGGGGCCGCCTGCCGCCGCGAATCGCGGGTGACAAGTGCGACATTCCGCTCTTCCGGCGCGACACGCGGGAATCCTGCGGACGTCGGTATCAAAAATCCAGATCGCAGTTGGGCATGCGCTCCGCGATCCCTGGAATATCGTCTGCACGTGCTCCGGCCAGCTTGCAACCGACGAGCCGAAATCACGCCTAAGAATCGAGAATAAGCGG
The DNA here is from genome assembly GCA_044868555.1 of Lacipirellulaceae bacterium. GTDB lineage: Bacteria > Planctomycetota > Planctomycetia > Pirellulales > Lacipirellulaceae > JABDGM01. The sequence goes on from JBIOWO010000360.1 coordinate 13,320, forward strand.
GTAGCAAAGTCCTGTCAAACAGTTGGCCCCAAACGCAACACGCGAACTTGTCTGCATTTTCGCCCGCAAACACCGCCACCCCACTGCCAACTTGCCCAACCACAATCAAACCAGGCTAGCTGGCGCCGATCTAATGATTCCGCACGATGTGACGACTACATGAATGATGCCAGATCAGCCGAATAACCGGCCCGCTTGCGCCAGTACGCGGCCCGCGCGACGTTGGTTCGCGAAAAAAATTTCGTTGCATCACACCCGAGCGTGCCGCTCGAATCTTTGCAACTCTGCCAACGGTAAGCCCGACAACCCTCGGCGGAAGCCGGGGGTTTAGCGCCGCCCACGCATCCGGTCGCGAACGCCGTCAAGTTGCCGTCTGATTCACGCCTCGACCCACTGCCGAGCCGGAGGCTGGCATCGATTGCAGATATCGGGCACTCGCTCCGACGATCCGCCGATCGGACTACACTCTCTTTCCCATTTTTCCCAAATTCACGAGCCGAGTGAAGTCCTGTCCATCTTCTGCCACGCTTTTTCCCGGCAAAGGCAAAGTTGGTGGCAAGCTTTTCCGATTAGACAGACTATGCCGGTTGTTCCGGCTGACGGGCTTCGACCGCCCCCTTGGGGACGGCGTCCCAAAAACGACTGGCTCGCGACTTCCCCCCGACGCGAACTGAGACTTGCCATGACGACTACGACACATTTCACTGCAAGCCGCCTCGCCTGGTTGGTTGCTGTCCTGGTTGTCGCCAGCAGTGGCTGCACAGCCTTTCTCGAACCACGCGAGCCCTATCCGATCAACCCACCCGAGCCCTCGCCTTACAGCAGCGTGCCGCGCGAATTGGACATGGTGTCGCTGCCGCCATACGTCATTGAGCCGCCCGATATCCTCATGATCAACGCGCTCAAAGTAATTCCCAAACCGCCGCACATCATCGAAGTCTTCGACGGCCTGTTGATCCGCGTGTCCGGAGCGCTGATCGAAGAGCCGATTCAGGATGCTTTCGCCGTCGATCCGGAAGGAAAGGTCGACCTGGGTCCGTCGTATGGCCGCGTCAGCGTCGTCGGGCTCACCACCGACGAAGCCAAAGATGCGATTCGCAAGCACATGGCCCAGTGGTTCGTCGACCCACAAGTCTCCGTGTCGCTCGCTTTTTCGGCCGGCGCGCAGCAGATCGTCGGTGAGCACCTGGTCGGACCGGACGGGCGCGTCACCCTGGGCACCTACGGATCGGTGTACGTTGCCGGCTTGACCGTTGACCAGGCCCGCACCGCGATCGAAGCCAAGCTCTCCGATAAGCTCGAAAACCCGGAAGTCGTCGTCGACATCTTTTCGTACAACAGCAAGAAGTACTACGTCATCACGCAAGGCGCCGGGCTCGGCGACAACGTGGCCGAAGCGCCCATCACCGGCAATGAAACGGTGCTCGACGCGATCGCCCGCCTCGGCGGCTTTTCGCAGCTTTCATCGACCAATGTCTGGATCGCTCGCCCGGCGCCCAACGGCGTCGGCTGCGAGCAAATCCTGCCGGTCAACTGGGACGAAATCAGCCGTGGCGCCTCGACGGCGACCAACTACCAGCTGATGCCGGGCGACCGGCTGTACATCGCCGAAAACCCGATGTTCCGGCTCGACACCGTGATTGCCAATTACACTCGGCCGTTTGAGCGGCTGTTTGGCTGGATCTCGCTCGGCACGGCGATGGCCAACCGCATCACGCGCTACGGCCTAGGCACGTTGTAGCCTAGGAGCGGCATGCCCAGATTCGTCATTCGTCATTCGTCATTCGTAAGTTGTCAGTAGTCAGTACGAGGAGGGCCCCCACATGAAGTTGATCAGGTTAATTGGCGCAGGCGCCGTTGCTATGAGCGCAGGCGAATTTGCGATCGCGGCCCATCCGCCGCTGGATCGTCCGACTCCGCCGCCCTGCGCAGCCGACGGCATCTGCTATCCGAATGCTGGAACCTGGGGCTGGTACCAACAGCAATGGCGCCGCTGGCCGACCGAGGAGTTGGAACCGACTCCCGCCACCAAGGCGACTGCGCCGGGCAAAGCGATTCCCGACATTCCAGCCTACGAAACGCTGCCTCCCGAGCAGGAAGATCGACGTGCCCCGCCGCCGACCAAACCTCGCGCTGAAGCCGAGGAGGGTGCCGAAGCTCCGCGCGAAAGGCCGCTCACGGCTCCGCCCGGCGGCGAAATGGAAGCGCCGCTCACGGCTCCGCCCGGAGGTTCGTTGACGACGCCTCCGGATTCACTTCTCACACCGCCATCGTCACCACTCCGGCCGGCTCCATCGACGCCGTTCTCGCCGGGACCGTCGACTCCCTCGACGTCTCCGTTGGCACCGCCCACGGACAGGATGCCCTGGGAAAATGGCGCCGCGCCAACCGGCGACTGGGATCCGCCGCCGGCGCCACCCACCGCAACGGCGAGGGCGGTGACGGTCGACCGCGCCCCCGCGCGGCAGGCCCCCAATCGCTTCACGCCGGCGAAACCAAATCGGCCGGCCGTTCCGTCGCGGCAATCACCCAACAGTGACCCGCCGCCGACGCTGCCGGTCGCGCTCGCCAACGCGGCGTATTGATCCGGTTGTGCCGACGGTTCCGACGGGTCCGGCTAGCAGTGGCAAATTGAAGAACAGCGTAGCGCAACTTGGCCGGTTGCTTGACACCCTTCTGCGATGAGCCTACCGTGAATGTGGGCCGCGTCCGCCCATCACGGCGAGGCGGCCCACGCGCTTGGCCCCCCGCGAACCAACCGAACCACCGTGGCTCGGACCGCGTACTGGCCTACGCCTCGGCCATCTTTTCGTGGCTCGCAATTTCGCCGGCCCGTCCGATCCGCTCGCACTTCCGGCCCGTTGAGGTTTCCCGCCTATGTCTCGCTATTTACCGGCAATCCTGGGTGTCCTGGTGATCGTAGCCCTGACCATCCCGCAGGTCATGATGTCCGATCGCTTTGCAGGTACGAACTTTACGGCCGATCAGCAGGCCAAGTTGTTGAAAAACGTGCCCGACAGGATCGGCGACTGGGTCGGCCAAGACATGGAAATCACTCAGGAGGTCCGCCGGACGGCCGGTGCGACCGGCGCGATTTCACGCATATATCGCAATACTCGCACGGGGGACCAGGTAACTCTCTGGCTCATTGTCGGCCATGCCCGTCCGGTTTCCGCCCACACGCCGAACGTTTGCTACGCGGGTTCCGGGTTCGTACAGCGCGCGCCGGAGAATTCGCTACATCCGTTCGTGTTCCCCGGCCAGGAGGAGGCCCCGTTCTGGACCAACACGTTTGTCAAGGAAGACACGACCGGCCGGCAGCTGATCCGCGTGTTCTGGTCGTGGTATAACCCGCTGGAAGAGAATCAGGAGGGTGTGCGCTGGCAGGCGGCAAAGAACTCGCGCTGGCAGTTTGGCAACACCCGCGCCCTGTTCAAGATGTACTTCACCAGCGTGATGCGCGATCAAAAGGAAACGGCCGAGGAGAGCCCCTGCGCGCGTTTCGCACGCGACTTCCTGCCCGTCGTCAACGAGGCGCTGGCACAGATCGATAACGGCTCGCCCGACGCGGCCGCCGCAAGTGCCGCTCAGTCGAACGACGCAGTGCCCGAAACGACCGAGGCCACCGAGACGCCCTCGACCACCGAAGCGCCGGCGACGCCGAACTAGGCTACGCGCCGACGCGGCTGTCATCCAGGCCCAAGCGCTTCATCTTCTTGTAGAGCGTCGTGCGATTGATGCCCAGTTGATCGGCCGTTGCGTTGCGATTCCAGCCGTTCGATTCGAGCACTTCGCGGATGATCTGCCGCTCGGGCCCTTCCAGCGCGTCCTTGAGCGACTGCGTGCCGACCGGTGCGGCCACAAACACGCTGCCCGAGCCGCGGACATCCGCCGGCAGATCGGCCAGCGTAATCGTCGGCCCCTTGCCCAACAGCACGGCCCGCTCGACGACGTTCTGCAGCTCGCGGACGTTGCCCGGCCAATAGTATCGTTCCATCGCGGCCAGCGCATCATCCGCAAACCCGGTCACCTGTCGGCGTGAATCCTCGCGGACCTGTTCCAAAAAGCTGTGGGCCAACACCGGGATGTCGCTCGTCCGCGACCGCAGTGGCGGAATTTCGATGTTGATCACGTTGATGCGGTAGTACAGGTCCTGGCGGAACTTGCCCTCGGCGACCAGTTTCGACAGGTCCTCGTTCGTGGCCAGGATCACGCGGACGTCCACGTCGAACGTCTTCGTGCCGCCGACTTGCTCAAACTTCAGTTCTTGCAGCACGCGGAGCAATTTCACCTGCATCCCCGGGCTGGCCGTGCCGATCTCGTCCAAAAAGATCGTGCCACCGTCGGCCTGCAGGAACTTGCCCATCTTTTCGCCAATGGCCCCGGTGAACGCGCCCGCCACGTGGCCGAATAGCTCGCTCTCCAGCAGCGTCTCGGGCAGCGCTCCGCACGCCACTTCGACAAACGGCCCTTTCAAGCGGCCGCTGCGGCGATGGATGGCCCGCGCGATCATGCTCTTGCCCGTGCCGCTCTCGCCAGTCACCAGCACGGTCGCTCGCGTGTCGGCCACGCTGGCGATCATCTCGAACACCTTCAGCATCCGCGGGTCGCGGCCGACGATGTTGTCCATGCCGTAGCGGCGGTCGAGCTGCTCGCGCAAGTTGTCGTTCTCGCGCAATACGGTTCGCTGCGAGAGTGCCCGCTCGATGGCCATCAAGAGCTCATCGTCGATGAGCGGCTTGGTGACGTAGTCAAACGCCCCGGCCCGAATCGCCTCGATCGCCCCGTCCGGCGTGCCGTAGCCGGTCATGAGAATCACTTGCGAACCTGGCCAATTACGCCGGCACTGCTCCAGCAAATCGAACCCGTCGCCGTCGGAGAGCCGCACGTCGGCCAGCACCAGGTCGAACGCTTTGCGCCGCAACTGCTCGAGCGCGTCGGTGTAGCTGGTCGTCGCTTCTAGTTCATAACCCTTGTCGCGGAGCCAATCGCCCATCGACTCGAGCACATGGCGGTCGTCGTCAACCAGTAGCAGTTGTGGCTTGGTCATGGTTCGCAAAACCGGCGACTATTGGAGGGGGAATCAGCCAGTCGGCTGTCGCCAAATATCTACGTCACAGGTTGCGCAGGGTCAACGAAATTGGCGTATCCACAACGCCGCGAAAGGGTCCTATCGGTTGTGCCGGCTGTAATCGACATGCTGAAACGGAAGAGATAGAATGGAGATAGTGCCAATTCGGCCGCAGATCGCCTTTGGAGCATTTGATATGTCTATCGACCTCAACGCGCTTCACTCGCTTCCGGATACGGAGAAGCTGCGTATCGTCGAAATGCTTTGGGACGACCTTGGTCAGTCAACGGCGCCGATTCCGCTACCCGAATGGGTCGACCGCGAAGCAGCACGACGCCGCGAACAAATGCGCGACTCCAAGTTTGGCATTTCGCACGAGGAAGCATGGCGTCGCATCGACGGCCGAAATGGCTGAAAGTCTCCGCTATCACCCATTGTTCGACTGCGACGTCCGCGAGGCCGCGATGTGGTACGATCGTCGCTCACCAGGGCTCGGCGACGCATTCAAAGACGTGGTTCGGCAATGTGTCGCGGATATAGTTGCTGACCCGAATCGATTTGCGCTGTCCCCTTCCGGATGCCACTACGTACGCGTTCCACGGTTCCCTTATGTTGTGTTGTTCGATGTTTCGGACGAGGAGATGCTCTTGATTGGCGTCCTACACACGGCGCGATCCATTGAGAAGTGGCGAGAGCGTTTGCCGGAGCGACAGAATCGGCCATGAGCCAACCAGCTAAACTCAAAGTGCAACTGACCGCCGCCAGCATCTGAACGCGATTCTGCCAATAAGATGCAGAACCTGACCTAGCGAGCCAGGAGACTCGACAACTGTCCGAGAATCGCGTCCCGTGAAGATCATGAACAGCACCGACCCCTGGCTCACCGCCACACTTGAAGTCGTCGATGGCTATCGCAGGATGATTGACGGGGCCATCGCGCAGTTGAGTGACGAAGAACTCTCTCGACGGCCGGCGGATGGAATCAATAGCATCGCAGTGATCCTGCGACATTTGGGCGGCAACCTGCAAAGCCGCTGGACCGATTTTCTGACCACCGACGGTGAGAAACCCACGCGTAACCGCGACGCCGAATTCGAAGATTGGACCGGCGACCGCGCCTCCCTTCTGAGCTTCTTTGACACAGGCTGGCAAATCATGCGCGCGTCGCTAGCGGCCCTTTCCGCCGACGACCTCACAAAGCGAGTGACGATCCGCGGCGAGCCACACACGGTACAACTGGCAATCGAGCGTTCGCTGACCCACACCGCGTACCACGTGGGCCAAATCATGCTCATCTCTCGGCTCGTGCACGCCGGCACCTGGAAGTGGCTTACCATTCCGCCCGGCGGTAGCGCGCGGCACAACCAGACAACCTGGGGCACCGCCGCGAGTCGCGGTATTGCAGGTGAAACGTCGCGCCCGGTTTGAGTATCGCCGGCGCGCCCGCGGGTCGGCGTTTGTTTGATTGCGACGTCTGTGCGGCGGCAATATAGTATGCTCATCGTTGCGTTGGGCCAGGTGAGAAGACGCGAGGGATGCCTGTTGAACTACCGCATTGAATACTCCGCTGACACGGGTGAACACCTACGAGCGTTGACGGCCCGGCAGCGTTCGCTTGTCTTCGACGTGGTCGACGAACAGCTTGCCCACGAACCGGGCGTGGAAACGCGAAACCGTAAACCCATGCGGCCAAATCCTGTTGCTCCGTGGGAACTTCGCGTCCGCGAACTTCGTGTATACTATGATATCGCAGAAGTGCCAGAACCGCTGGTGTCGATTCTCGCGGTGGGCGTCAAAAGACGCGATCGCGTGCTTATCGGCGGCAAGGAGTTCAAGCTATGAAATTCATCGAAACAAAGGACGCGACAGCAACGTTGGCCGAATACACGGCGCAAATCGCGAGTGGCGCGGTAATCGTGACGAGCGAAGGCCACCCCGTGGCTGCCTTGGTTCCCATCGAAAACGCCGACTTGGAAACGGTTTCGCTGAGCACCAATCGCGAGTTTCTTGAGCTGATCGAGCGTTCACGCGCTAGCATTCGAGCGAAAGGCAGCGTTTCCAGCGAAGAAATACGCCGGCGGTTCAGATAATTGGCCGTGCAAGCTCAGTCATGAACGACGGTGTGCGATATATCAAGATCGTGGAATGGTCCGACGAGGATCAATGCTTTGTTGGTCAGTGTCCTGGCGTTGTCGGACCGTGTTGCCATGGCGACAACGAAGCGGAGGTTTACGCGGAAATGTGCGAGATCGTCGACGAATGGATCGAAATCAGCAAGCAAGACGGTAAACCGCTCCCGCCGCCAACGGCGGGACAGGGAATTGCGGATAAAATCGCTTGAGTCAGTTGATCAACAATGATCGATTTATCGTGGCTTAAGAATCACCGATTCTGCTCACTCGACTATCGAGAGTTTGACTGGGTATTTACCTTTGAACGCGATGTTCGATTGGCAACTGAATGTCTATGGAGAGCCGTCGTCGACGGACACATTCACATGACGAGTAAGGATCATGGTCATCAGTTCGGCTTGCCTGCACCAATTGACGCTGCAGTGTGGATCAATGATCGACTTAGTGGACGGTCGATCGAACGCGCGACAGTTCGAGAAGGCACCCTCGACTTGGAGATTCGCTTCGAGACCGGAGACTTAATTCAAGTGCTCCCCGATTCATCTGGTTATGAGGCGTGGAGTTTGCAGACAAGCAATTCTCAGTTTATCGCCACGGGCGGTGGGAAGCTGGTCGAGTTTTCTGAAAACGTCGACAAATGAAAGAGAATGTGACGCTGTCGACCAACTAGAAATGCTCACCGCGCCCGCGGATGCGCCTTCTCATACGCCGCCTTTAGATTCGCTGTGCTGACGTGCGTGTAGATTTGCGTAGTGACGAGGCTTTTGTGGCCCAATAGTTCCTGCACGCTGCGGATATCGGCGCCGCGGTCTAACAGGTGCGTGGCGAAGCTGTGGCGCAGTGTGTGGGGCGAGGTGCGGCTGTCGAGGCCGGTCTCTTTGAGGTACTTTTCGAGCATCCGGGCCACGCTCCGCGTTGCCAGCCGCGTGCCGAATTTGTTCGTGAACACCGGCGCCTCGCGGCCCGTTTTTTCACGCGGCGAAAGCGTGCGGACGGCGAGCCACCGCTTAAGTGCCCGGGCCGCGTAGGAACCGATTGGTGCGAGCCGCTCCTTGCGGCCCTTGCCGCGCACGCGGACGATGCCGGCCGCGAAATCGAGGTCGCCGTCCATCAGGCCGACCAGTTCGCTCACCCGCAGCCCCGCCGAGTACAGCGTTTCCAGAATCGCCCGATCGCGCATCGCCGCGGCCGACTCACCTTTCGGTGCGTTGAGCAACTTGCCAATTTCATCGGTCGACAGGAAGTGGGGCAGCTTATGGCTCTTCCGCGGGTTGCGCAACGCCTTGGCCGGGTTCGCCTTGGCCCACCCCTCGCGCTGCCCGAATCGCATGAAGCTCCGCACCGAGGCCAACCGCCGGGCGATCGACGACTTGGCGTAGCCAGCTTCGTGCAGCGCCGAAACGAACCCCCGCAACTCACCCGTGGTGATGCTGCCCGGCGCAGGACAACGGCCATCGCCGTCGGCCAGATAGTCGACCAGTGCGTGCAGATCTTCGCGATACCCCTTGAGCGTGTGCGGCGACGCACCACGCTCCACGCGCAGATACTGCAGGAACTGGCCGATTTGAGGACGCATGGGAGAGATCAGATGTCGGAGGACGGAGGTCAGAAAAGCAGAAAGCCGGAGCTTGCCGGTCTTCCCTGACCTCCGACGTCCGACCCCTGACTTCTCGCCTAAAACAGCTCTTCGCTGTCGGTCACTTGCGGCAGCCGCGTGCGGGTCCGCTGCTGTTGCCGTTCTTCCTGGCGGATCTTCTGGCTCAGCACCGCCGCGTCGTACCAGCTGAAGCTCAGCTCCGGATTCGACGCATGACGACCGAGCATCCGCAGCGTCTCGGCGCGCTGCGAGTCATCATACAGAAAGATGTAGCGTTCCTTGCCTTTGATCAGAGCGAGGACATTGATGTCGTCGTTCACGCTTCGGGTCTCCATCCATCAGCGAGCGGGGGGAACTTCCGACAGTGGGCTGGTGCAGCGGGCGGGGGATGTCGGCGGAAGAAAGGTTGAGGGTTGAGAGCTGAGGGTGGAGAGTTCGTTGGTTCATTCATGAACGCGGAACACTCTACCCTAAACCCTAAACCTTCAACCCTTCACCTACACGACTTTATCGGCAATCCGACCATTGCCACACTACTCGCGTTTCACCAGCGCCGCCGCGCGCCGAGAGCATCTCCGAGATGTGCATGTGACAGCAGAAGCGAATGAAGTCGTCGCTGCGCTGCAGGTAGTTCTGCCAGCCGCCGAAGCGGGCGTCGTCGCGCCAGTGATAGTAGCTGGCCAGTGCCTCGGTAAACTCGCTATCGCTGCCTTGATAAATCCGCGTGTGCGCCATAACCGGACCATCGTTGGGCACGCACGGCGGACGCACCGGGCTCGGACCGGGCGGAATGAAACCGCGCTCGTCCGGCCAGCCCGGCGGCAACGCGCCGTAGGCGCCGATCGCACCGGTCGTAGCAGCCACGGCGGCCGGGTCCGATTGCTCCGCGGGCGCGGGCGCAATCCATTCATTGCTTGCGCCGGGCGGCAGCTCTTCCTCTTCGAATTGAGCAGTTTTCGCGCCCGGCTCGGCCGCCTCCGCGCCGCTGGCACCCGGATCGCCCGGGGCCGCTGGCGGTGCATCCGTCTCGGGTTGCGGTGTGCCTGCTTCCGGTGGAGCGAGCGATTCTTCCGGCGGCGCCAAGGGCGTCATCAAAGTCGGTCCGGTTTGCGGCGGCATCGGCAGCGGGCCAGGCTCGAGCGGTGCGTCGCAGGCCGGCGACTGCGTGGCCATTTGCGCCCGCGCCAGCGCCATCTCCGCCTCGAACACGAGCGGCGCGGGGATGAACTCCTCCTCCGGCGTGCCCCACGGCAAACCGTAGCCCGGCGGAATCTCGTGGAAGCCGGGGTTCACGGCGTACCACTCCACCCGCATCCCGCACCGCGGCGGATAGTAGGACGTGTAATCGGTCACCGAGCCGATCACCACCGCGTCGACACCCAATATCTTCCCTAACCGGCGCGCTTCGCCGGCCCGTGATAAATCCACCTGGTGATCGATAATGGCTTCTTCCACCACGCCCAGTGGCACCACCTCGTAACCCGGCACGGCCTGCAATTCGGCAAAGTACGCGAGCGCGAACTTCCGCCCGTCCACCGTCGGCTCATCGCTCTGATTGAAGAACGGCACGATCGCCACGCGGCTGAGCTGCGGAAACGGATTGTGGACCACCGGCTGGTAGCTCACGTCCGGGAAAACCATGGTGCAGCCCGCAGCGCCGCCCAGCAGCATGCCGCCGAGCAAGGCCGCCAAGACAAGCCGCCGGGGACTGCCCCAAGTTTTGTCGAAGCAAAAATGGGACTGTCCCCCTCTCGGAGCACTTCTCGGAGAAGGTCGTCGCAGGCGAAGGTGGCGGAACCCACAAAACATCGGCCGAATCGCAACCGCGTTCCAGCCCCCCTGCTAGCAGAAAAGACGCGCGCAGACTCTCGCGCGATGTCGTTATCGACGGGGCCAGGTTGCAGCTTGAGGGAAAACCGATGGCAGCAGTGCAACGATTGTCATTCATTTCGCGGCTCTGCCGGTACGGCCTTCGACTGTGCTCGTTCGAGTTCGCTGCCGGGATCATGCCCGGATCGCCCAATTAGCATGAAGGAACGGTAGGCGTGGTAGGCACAAGCCAGACAGCATATCGCCATGATCGCGAGCCCTAGGAGCGGCCCATCGACGCGGTCTCCTCCGGCTTGAACCAACAGGCGAATTATGGCCACTGCGTAAACTGCGAAGAACGCGCCCAGCAAACTCCACGATAGCACTGCGAGCCGGGGCCTGCGGTCGGACGTCGCGAAGTTGGCCGACTGCAAAATTGCTGCGATCAAGAGCACCGGCGCGGCAACGATCAACATGATTTTGAACAACCCTGGCAAATTGACCGCGAACGCCAGCACGAGAGACAGAATCGCGGTCAGAACGAGCAGACTGCGAACTGAGAATTGCCATCGTTCCATGTTTATTCGCTGGTATCCTCCAACCACGCGACGTCGGCTAAGTCCATCGGACGTCCGGTTGCCCGCTTGTTCTTGATCAACAGTTCCCTGCCGAGAAACCCAACACTGAGCCCCTCGATGACCACCTGCTTCCGCCCATTCCACGCTTCGTCGAATTCCACGCCATCGATCGTCGTGAGAATGTCGATTCGTTGGGGTGGCACACCGATTTGATAAACGGTGTTGGGAGTAGCAAAGTCCTCGCACTTAAGATTTCGACGCGGGGCACCGAATTTTTCCAACGGCAGCCACACGAGTTCCGCATTGTCTTTCGTGGGTCTCACCCAAAGATCAAGGTCTCCGGTAGCTCGCGGTTACCGTGTGCCGAAAGAGCGTGAGCACCAACGATGAGGAAATCAGCGCCGGCCGCGGACAATGCGCTCAACATGTCTCTGAAATTCTTGTTCAGCAACGTCTTCGCCTTTCATGGCCCATGCGTCGACAGCCAACTGCCACATCATCTTCAGCCGCTCTTCGACCGTGGTGTTGCGCAAATCATCGTCCTTTCCCTGCTCGGCAAGAGTCGATTTGCGCACGATTTGTCGGTTGTCGTCGGCCATACCAAGATTCTACTACATGCTGGACTTCGATCCGATTGCAATTCGCGTCATACCAGCCCCGCCATCGTCGTCATCCCAATCGGCTCGCGGCAATTAAACGGCTCGCCGTACCGCGTGCCGATCGTCTTGCCCCAATACGCCGCCTCGTCGCGCAGTTGATCCAAAAACGTCGGCGGTTCCGTCGGTCGGCCGGTGATGAACTGGCTCTCGTAGCAGCGGATCGCTGCGATCTTCCGCTCCCACTCGTCGCTGATATCGAGCACAAACGCCGGCTGGGCCGCGTGCTTCAAATGCACGCAATAATAATTGTAAATCCGCTCCGGATGGTGCGGCGCACCGGGCAGATCGGTCTTCGAGAGCTTGGCCCAAAATCGTGCGTCGTCGACAAGTTGTGTGGCCGCCACGTGGTCCGGATGCGCGTCGACCCAATACGGGCCAAATAACCACCGCGGCCGCTGCTGCCGAATCACGCCCGCCAGCTTGGCCCGATTCTCGATGGTCGCCTCCAAGCTGCGATTCGGCAGCCCCAAATTTTCCCTCCACTCGATACCCAGGATCTTCGTCGCGGCCGCCGTCTCCCGCGCGCGAATCTCCGGCGAGCCATGCGGCGTCGGCTCGCCACTGGTGAGGTCCAGCACACCCACCCGCTGCCCCTCGGCGAGGAATTTCAAAATCGCCCCGCCCATGCCCAGCTCGGCATCGTCCGGGTGTGGCGCAATGATAAGAATATCGAGCATGATGAACTGGGGACTGGGGGCTGCGGGCTGGGGCCTGGGGGCTAGGGGTTGGGCGCTGGAATTCCGCTTGCCGGTTTAGCTCCAATCTGCCAAACTCCGCGGCCATCTTCCCACCGCGGAGACACGCCCTTGTTCGCCTGGCTCCATTCTACTCGTCGCGCCGCCACGGCGGCAGCCATCGCTCTGCTGCTCGGCCCAATCAGCGGCTGCGCCTTCTTCGAAAAGGATCGCTGGAATCTCGACCGCTACCGCGACGAGCGGGCCGTCGATATCGAACACCGGCTCGAACGCACCGAGCCAATCGTCAAAAACCCGTTCTAAACTGGCGTAACATCTGGGGCGTTGCCCCAGCCACCCGTCAGCGCAGGTGGCCAAAAATAGTTGCTGAACGCCGGCCCCCTTTCCGCTAAACTGCCACTCATTCGAACTGGTGATTTTCGTCCGTGCCGTTCTACGGAAGTGCTCCGGGTGCGCGCCGCGACCGAAAAAAACGCCTCCACCGGGGCGGCGACACCCCAAAACGACCTGACGCCTTCGAAGGGGTCACGAAATGCCCAAAAATCGTAACTTGGCCTGCGTGGAAGTTGCGCACCAACAGCAACAGCTGCCGTAGCGGAATTCGCAAGAATTCCGAGTTTGACAATTTAGGTCTGAAGTCTTGCGACGTCAGCTACCAACAACGAACGACTATCATGTCCACCACCGACAAACATCACGCCACCTACGACCGCCTCTGCAACCATTTCCGCGAAGTCGGCTACCTCGCCTCCGCGCAATCGCTGCTCGGTTACGACGAGCGTACCAAGCTCCCTCCCGCCGGCGCCGATTACCGCGCCGAGCAGATGAGCTACCTGGCCGGGCTGATCCACCAGCGCGAAACCGCGGCCGAAGTGGGCGAGTGGCTCGCCGAGCTGGCCGACAGCCCGCTGGCGGCCGATCCGCATAGCGATACGGGCGCCGACATCGTGAATCTCCGCCGCGACTACGACCGCAAAACCAAGCTGCCGCAAGCGCTGGTCGAAGAGTTGGCCAAACTGGCCGTCCTGGGCCAGCAGGTGTGGGCCGAGGCCCGCAAAGCCAACGACTTCGCCCGCTTCCGACCCATCCTCGAACGTACGATCGAGCTCAAGCGCCAGCAGGCCGACGCCATCGGCCACGACGGCACGCGCTACGACGCGCTCCTCGACGAATACGAGCCGGGTGCCAGGACGGCCGAGATCGCCGTCGTGCTCAATGGCCTGCGCGACCAGTTGGTGCCGCTCGTGGCCGCGATCGCCGCCAGCCGCCGCCGGCCCAAACTCGACGTCCTCAAGGGCCGCGTTCCCACGGCCGTGCAGGACGCCTTCGGTCGGCAGACCGCCGCGGCCTTCGGCTACGAATTCCACGCCGGCGGACTCGAAGTCACGCACCATCCGTTTTGCTCCACGCACGGCCCGCGCGACGTCCGCCTCACCACCCGCTACGACGAACAATTCTTCCCCGGCGCGCTCTTCAGCACGCTGCATGAAGCGGGACACGGAATCTACGAGCAGGGACTGCGGGCCGACCGCTACGGCCTGCCCACCGGCCAGGCCGTGTCGCTCGGCATCCATGAGTCGCAATCGCGGATGTGGGAAAACCTGGTCGGCCGCAGCCGCGCGTTCTGGGAACGTTTTTTCCCGATCGCCCGCGACGCCTTCGGCCAACCGCTCGCCGGCGTCTCGCTCGACGACTTCTACTTCGCGATCAACGACGTGCGGCCGTCGCTCATTCGCACCGAGAGTGACGAAGCTACGTACAATCTGCACATCCTGGTGCGATTCGAGCTGGAGCAGGCGCTCCTGAACGACGAGCTGCGCGTCGCCGACCTGCCGGCCGCCTGGCACGCCAAGTATCGCGAATACCTGGGCCTCCAATCGCCCACCGATTCCGACGGCGTGCTGCAGGACGTGCATTGGAGCGGCGGCGCGTTCGGCTACTTTCCCACCTATTCGCTGGGCAACCTGTACGCGGCCCAGCTCTTCGAGAAAGCGGCCGACGACCTGGGCGATCTGGCCGCCATGTTCCGCCGCGGCGAATTCGTGCCGCTCCGCGACTGGCTCCGCCAGAATGTCCACCGCGAAGGCCGCCGCTATCCGGCCGCCGAATTGGCCCGCCGCATCACCGGCCAGCCGCTATCGCACGACGCGCTGTTGCGTCACTTGCGCCGCAAATTCTCGCCACTTTACGACCTCGCCACCTGACGCTATCGGTTATGCCGAATGTAGCACGCACACTCCGTGTGCCGTGACAGCCCTTGGAAAATGGACCGCTTTTTCGCATGCAGTTACGGCACACGGAGTGTGCCTACTACATTGCTTCGCCCGCTGTTCTCCCGCCCCAACAATGGTAAACTGGTACAACTCGAAATCAGCTCGACTGTTTCCGGTCGGCCGCGGATCGCCGCGCGCTGACCGCCCCAACGGAGACGTTCGCATGGCGTCGGTGGCGCTCTGCCCACGGTGCAGCCACGATCTGCTTGTTCCCAACGACACGGACCCCGACGCGTGGGCCCAGTGCTCGGCGTGCAACGTACTGTTCCAAGTGAAGGACGCAATCACGCGCGACCTGGCCGAGCTGCGGCTGGTCGAGCCTGTGCCGGAGCCGGCCGAAGCCGACGACGCTGCCGAAGCACTGCACGAGCCGGCACGCGATGAGCTGCTGTCGCCGCATCCGACGCCGACCATCACCATCTCCTCCCAGAAGACGATCGGCGACATGGCGTCGCTCGCCGGCGGCAACGATATCTCGCTGTTCGACGTAACGGCCGGCGACGAATCCACGCCCCTCAAATTGCCAAAACGATCGGCACCTACGATCGTGGACCATGAGCCGTCGTCGGCGCCGACATGGCAAGAGCCCGCCGCGGAAAGCGGCCCGACTCCCACGATGCGCGAGGAGCCGCCGGCTGAGCCGGATGCCAACCTGGCGTCCGCACGAACAATCGCCGACATCGCTAATCCGTCCCTACCATCGCAGGCTCGCGCGGGTGCAACGATCGAGCTCGGGGGCGACTTGTTGGATGATGCGAACACCGACTTCGAGTTGGAAGCCCCCTCCGAGCCGCCGCAATCCATCGAATCCATGGCCCCCTGGGACGATTCGGAGCACATCGAGCGCCTGCTGGCCGGCGACGAAGGTCAGCCGCCTGACGATGCGCCCACGCCGGTGCGGCAGGCCGCTTCGATCGCCGCCGATGAGGCCGGTCCGACCGATCAGCCGTTCATCAACGCCGAAATGTTCGCCATGCCAACGGGCCCGCGGCGGCGGCGCCGGCCGTCGTTGGTGCGGATGTTGGTTGGCATTGTCATTGCTGGCATCATTGGGACCGGGCTCGGTAGCGTGGCGCTGCTTTGGCTCATGGGCCCTGGTGGCGACATCCTCGGCGTCGCACGCTATTTGCCCAGCTCGATCTTGCCCGCATCATTCTCGACTGTGTCGATCCCGCTCGCCGACGAGACGACGATGGTCGACCCCGATACGAAGCCGGCCGGCTTCGACGCCCCGGCGACCACCGGCAAATCCATGGTCGACGAAGTCGCCGCAGTGCAAGCCGACGAACCAGCACAATTCGAGCCGTCGCGGGCAACGCCCCTCTCTGGTGGCGATGCGCCAGCGGTGGCCGGCGCTCCCACATTCACGTCCGACGCGCTGGCCGTCGCTCTGCAAACGGCCAAAGAAGCCCAGCCGGGCCTGATCCGGGGCGATCTGCGCGACGGCAAGGACGTGCAACACGCCAAGGGTTACAGCTACTCGATGCTCTGCGATCTGGCCGACAAATCGACATTTGTCGAAACCGCGTCGCGGCCCGACTACGTCGCCGCCTTGCAGCATGAGGCCGACGAATTGTTTCGCGCCACGCTCGCCGACACACACGCCCGCGGCGAGGTCGCCCTCATCATCCCTCGCTGGATGACGTACGACAAACGCAAGCATGGCGGCGTGTTCTTTGCCGGCACGATTGTCGGCGAAGTCGGTAAAGGCTCGGTCGTCGAGTGCCGGATCGATCTGGGCGGCGGCCAGGAGCTGACGATCCTCGTGCCCAAGACGCGTGCCGAAGGGCTGGACCACGCGGGCCGGCCGGTCGGCGTCGTTGGCTCGATCGTCGATTCGCCCGCCCTGCACGTCACCGGCTACGAAGGCGACGCCACCCAAGCCGTGTGGGTCGGACGAATTATCCCGCTCGAATAGACAACATAGCCCGGTCATCCTGGCCGGGTTTCGGCATCGATGCACTTGCAAACGAAGGTTCATCCCACTCAATCGACCCAGGATGGGTCGGCTATTTGATCTTCACCATGAAAATCTCCGTTCCCAAGGAAACGTTCCCCGGCGAACGCCGCGTCGCTCTGGTCCCGAACAGCGTGGCCGTTCTCAAGAAGATCGGCTGCCACGTACAGATTGAGTTGGGCGCCGGCGAGCGGGCGTATTTCCCGGATGATGCCTACCGCCTGGCCGGCGCCGAAGTGCTCGCCGACCGACGGCAACTGTTCGAGTCGGCCGACGTCGTGCTGCAAGTCCGCGGCCTGGGCGCCAATCCCAACGAAGGCCGGGCCGACCTCGAATTAGTCCGCGACGGGCTGGTGATCGTCGCCCCCTGCGATCCGCTCGGCAATCCGTCCGCCGTCCGGCAGCTCGCGGAGCGCGGCGTCAGCCTGTTCGCGATGGAAATGATCCCCCGCATCACGCGGGCCCAGAGCATGGACGTGCTCTCCTCGATGGCCACGATCGCCGGCTACAAGGCGGTGCTCCTGGCCGCCAATCACCTGCCCAAGCTGTTGCCCATGATGATGACGGCCGCCGGAACGCTGACGGCGGCCAAGGTGTTCGTCATCGGCGCCGGCGTGGCCGGGCTGCAGGCCATCGCCTCGTCCCGCCGCCTGGGCGCGGTCGTGCAGGGCTACGACGTGCGGCCGGCCGTCAAGGAGCAGGTCGAAAGCCTGGGCGCCAAGTTTGTCGACATGCCGCTGGAATGCGCCGATGCCGAAGGCGCGGGCGGCTACGCCAAACAACTGGGCGAAGATTTTTACCGCAAGCAGTGCGAGCTGATGGCCCGCGTCATCGCCGCCAGCGACGTCTGCATCACCACGGCCGCCATCCCCGGCAAGCCCTCGCCGCGCTTGATCACGGCCGACGCCGTCCGCGGCATGGCGCCCGGCTCGGTGATCGTCGACCTGGCGGCCGAGCGCGGCGGCAACTGCGAATTGACCCGCGCCGACGAAACCGTGATCGAAAACGGCGTAACCATTTTCGGCCCGACCAATCTGCCCAGCGAGGTGCCCACGCACGCCAGTCAACTGCTCTCCGGCAACATGACCAACTTCATCAAGCTGATCACGCGCGGCGGCGAGCTGCACCTGAACCTCGACGACGAAGTCGTCCGCGACACGCTGGCTGCCTACCGCGGCGAAGTGACCGGCCGCCAGGTCCGCGAGCTTCTCGGCCTGCCGCCGCTCAAGCCCCCGGCCGCCGACGCGCCGCCCGTCGACCACCTGGCCGCAAAATAAAAGCCCTGAGTCTGCCGAAGGGCTGCTTAGCGCAATTCCCTCGCGCGAACCGACGGCCTACAATTCGCGTAGCGCTATTCGAAAGGGGGAAACATCCCACCCATGACCAAACCCGCCGCTCAAGAACTGCTTCCGCCCGAACGCGCCAGCTCGGCCCGCGCCACCGATCGACCCGGCATGTTGCACTGGCTCATCGAGCCGATAGCCGATCGCATGCTCCTGCCGCTGGCCGGCCTGTGGATCCTCGGCCTGGACTGGTTGCTGTTTCCGCCGGAGGGAGGCACGATGCTGCTGGCCACGCCGGTGGCCATGGTGGTGGGATTCATTCTCGGCGGCGCGGGCGTCTACCAGATGCAGCGCCGCTTCGCCCGCGACACCACACTCCACGCCGCGCTCAAAGCGCTCGTCGCCGGCGTCGTCGTCGGGATGCCGCTCCCGATCGCCGGCACGGTGATCGGCGGCTGGATCCTCGCCACCTCGGGCCTGATCCACTTTCGGGACCGCTTTCTTCGCAAATAATGCGGCCACTCGGCATCCGATTTGCAGCTACGTCGTAGGTTACTTGACCCAGAATTGGCCAAGCCCGCGCGGGCCAAGTAGGATGGGGACTGTTGCTCGCGGGCAGTTTGCTGCACGGCAATTCCCGCGAAGGGCGCCGCAACCCGGAGATGACCTGCCGTGACGCTGCGACATTTCTACCGGCCGGCCGTTTGCTGCGCACTCTGCGTGCCGCTCGTCCTCGCCGCCATGTCGTCCGCGCACGCCGCCGATCCGCTCCTGCCCGATCTGATCCCCTGGGTCGACCAGGGGGAATGCTTCATGTACTGTGGCTTAGTCTCCACCACCCGCGCAGTGAACAGGGTGGTCTACAATTTCACGGCCACCACCGCCAACATCGGCCAGGGACCGCTTGAGCTTCGTAATACGGGTCCTAACTTGCCGCAGGAGATTTACCAACGCGTCTACGATAGTGAAGGCGGAATGACGGAACAGCTCATCGGTTCGTTTCCAGATGCTTTCCAAGTCGATACGCGCAAACAATACCTGCCTGACTTTTCGCAATACAATCTTTACACCGTCCTGCCCAACAATGGCGTCGGTCCCCTCGTGTCCACGCACCACAAAACGAGCAGGGCAGTCGTCGACAGCGCCGAATACGACCCGGTCCTTGCCGGTCCGCGAGTTTATATCAATGCAACGGCGAACGTGCTCGGCATTTCGATCGGTTGGGCCGACATTTATGGCATGAATCAACCGGGCCAATGGGTTGATATCACGCACTTGACGCCCGGCCAGTACTGGCTGGAAATGATCGTCGATCCTTTGAACCGCATTCAAGAATCGAACGAAACCAACAACACGGCGCAGCTCATGATCACGATTAACTTCATCCCCAGTCCGCTGTATCGGCTGGGCGATTACGATCATGACCTCGACGTGGACACCGCCGACTACGTGCTATGGCGCAACACGCTCGGCACGATCTACACAACGTCCGGCTCCGGCGCAGACGGCGATTCCAACAATCGCGTCGACGCGGCCGATTACGACGTGTGGCGATCCGTATTCGGCACCGCGCCCTCCGGCAGCAGCGCCACGACGCTTG
The DNA here is from genome assembly GCA_044868555.1 of Lacipirellulaceae bacterium. Lineage (GTDB taxonomy): Bacteria > Planctomycetota > Planctomycetia > Pirellulales > Lacipirellulaceae > JABDGM01. The sequence continues at coordinate 32,974 of JBIOWO010000360.1, forward strand.
TGCCGGAACCAACCACGCTTCCCTTACTGCTCGGTTTCGTGCTGGTCTTCGCCTGCCGGCGGCGTCGCCGCTTCCGTGGCTGATTCAGCCTTCTCGCCGCGACGATACACCACCTTTCCGCCCACAATCGTCGTCTCGACCTGCACGCCGTTGATCGCTTCGGCCGGCATTTCGAACAGGTTGCGATTCACCACCACCATGTCGGCAAGCTTGCCCGGCTCCAGTGAGCCCAGCGACTTCTCGCTGAACGAAGCGTACGCGGCGTCGATCGTATGCGCCCGCAGCGCTTCGGCAACTGTGATCTTCTGCCGTGGCACCCAGCCTTCCGGGTGCAAGCCGTCCAGCGTCCGCCGCGTCACGGCCGCGTAGATTCCCTCCAGCGGCGTCGGCGGGGCCACGAACCAGTCGCTGCCGAACGCCATTCGCGCATCGCTATCCAACAGCGAGCGAAACGCGTACGTCGTGTCGCTCCGCTCGGCGCCGATCGCCCGCTCGGCCCAGCGGCCGTCATCAATGCAGTGATACGGCTGCATGCTGGCGATGACGCCCAGCTTCGCGAACCTCGGAATGTCCTGCGGCGCAATGTGCTGCGCGTGTTCGATACGGAACCGCCGGTCACGCGAACCGTTCCGCTGGGCCACGCGCTCGTACACGTCGAGTTGCAGGCGAATCGCCCGATCGCCGATCGCGTGCACGCAGACCTGCAAATTCTCGCGATCGGCCGCGGCCGTCCACTCTTCCAAATCCTCCGCGTTGTTCACCAGCAGTCCCCGAGCGCCCGGCTGATCGGCGAACGGCTCGAAGAACGCGGCCGTCCGCGAGCCGAGCGAGCCATCGACGTAGCCCTTCAGCCCACCAATTTTGAGCCACTCGTCACCGCGGCCCCACGCCTTCACCTCCCGCGCCAGCCGCTGCCACTGTGCGAGCGGAACGCAGGCGTAGATGCGCGTCTTCAACAGGCCGCGGCGATGAGCCAGGCGGAATACGTCCAGGTGCGCCCACGAACCCATGTGGTGCACGGCCGTAACGCCGCGCGCGGCCAGGTAATCCATCGCCCTGACGGTGGCCTCCAGTTGCTCCGCCAGCGTCGCCTCGGGGATCGACTCCTCGATCAGCGCCATCGCATCGTCCTTGAAAATGCCCGTGGGCCGACGTTTGCGGTCGCGGACAATCTCGCCGCCCTCGACATCCTTCACATCATCCTCAACGCCGGCCGCCTCCATTGCGGCCGAGTTGGCCAACCCCATGTGGCCGTCAAGCCGTTGGATCCACAGCGGGTTGTCGGGCGTCACGTCGTCGATCCAGTCGCGCGTCGGCAGCTCGCCGCCCCACAGCGTGTGATCCCAGTCGCCGCCCAGAATCCATTCGCCGTCCGGAAGCGCCTCGGCCCGCTCCTTGATGCGGCGGACGAACTCCTCGCGCGTGGCCGCATCGCGGAGCTGCACATTCTCCAGGTTCAAACCGCCGTCGATCACGTGGATGTGCGAGTCAAACAGCCCCGGAACGACCAATCCGTCGCCCGCCTCGATCACTTCGGTCCTTGCAGCCACGAGCGGCGCGATCTCCTCGCGCGATCCCACCGCAACAATCTCTTTGCCTCGCACAGCCACTGCCTCGGCCCACAGCCGCGCCGGGTCGGCCGTCCAAATCTTGCCGCGGACCACCATCGTCGCCGGCTGCGTCGCTTCGTCGGCGAATAGATGAGTTTCTAATGCCACGAAAAGGCACGACAAGATACAAAGACGCAACAAACTCAACCCATCTTTTGCACCAAGTCCAGTTCTAGTTCTCATTTTCTTCTTTGTGCCTTTTCGTGCTTCTCGTGGCCATCCTACGCTTCATACAAAACCGGATTCAGCGGGTCGCTCATCACCTCGCCGATCCGCGTGCTGGGCGTCCACGTTTCCCAATCGAGCTGCTGATTCTTGTTCGTTGGTTCGGCGAGCCGCATGTCGACGTCCATGTAGATGATCGTGAATACGCGCCGCAACTGGCCCGTCGTATTCGGCCCGGCCCGGTGCAACGTCCAGCCCAAATGAAAGCTCACATCGCCCAGCGCGTACGGCTCCTGCACTTCGTCGATCTTCTGCTGCTTCACTTCAGCCCGAATCTGCTCTTCGCTTTCCGCGCTGATCTCCAGGTCGCGCCCGATCCGCCTGCGATGGCTGCCGCGGCCGAAGCACAGCGGTCCCATCTCGATCGGCACGGGCTGCAGCGGAATCCAGGCCGTCACGCTGTGCGGGCTGGCCATCGGCCAGTACTGCTGATCCACGTGCCACGGCGTGAACGAGCCGGACGGCTCCTTGTACAGCGCCTGGTCGTGCCACATTCGCACGCCGCGCGTCCCCATCAGCTCGGCCGCAATCCGGGCCAGCCGCCGGCTCTGAGCCAACTCGCACACCAGCTCGCTCTCCCGCCACAGGTTCATCACCTGTAGAAACGCCTGATCGTACAGCGAACGCTTCTCCAGCGGCACGTCTTTGAGCCGGTTGCGCTCGTCGACCAGCCGGTCCAATTCCGGTGCATAGCGAGCCAGCGTCGCGGCACTCAGCACGTTTTTCAGGCGTACAAATCCCTCGGCGCGAAATCGCTCGATCGCCTGGTCCTCGAGCGCGTACGGCGTGTTCAAGTCGTTGGTTGCCATGCAGCAATTATGGCTACTTACTCATCCGGCCGCAAATTGCCGGCCAAACGCCACTTTGCGGCGGCCGCACGGCGACGTAGACTTGAGAGAGACGAACTCCCCACACGCACGAACCCAGGCAGTGACCACCGCTACCGCCAACCCACAATCGAGCGGACCGCTCACGGCCGAGCACCGCCAACAAATGGCGCTCGCCGCCGACCGGGCCATCCCCGTCCGCAATGCGGCCCGCGTGGCCACGTTCAATGCCTGGGTCACCGGTATCATCGCCGCGATGTCCGCGCCGTTCGCGTTGTTCAGTGTGGTCGGCTTCCTGGTAGCGGCCGGCTTGTGCTTCGTCGCCTGGAACGAGTTTCGCGGCCGACGACGGCTGCTGGAATTCGATCCGGCCGCCGCCACGATCCTGGCCTGGAACCAACTCGCGTTCTTGACACTGATCGTCACCTATTGCCTGTGGGCCATCTACGCCAACCTCGCCGGCGACAACCCGCTGCTCAAAGAGCTCGCCGCCAATCCCGACTTGAAAGCCATTGGCATCGATAACGATTTCGTGACATCGGGCGGCCAGCTCTTCAAACTGTTCATCGTGGGTTTCTACGGCCTGGTGATCCTCCTCAGCGTGATCTTTCAAGGCGCCAACGCCATTTACTACGCCACGCGCCGAAAATACATCCAGACGTATATTTCGGAAACGCCCGACTGGGTCCGCGACCTGCACCGCGCGACGTTGCCCGCCTGACCGGCCGCTTGCGGCTCAGCGAGCATTTGATTTTCGTGCAGTGGGTGCCATGCTCTCGCCGCGATAGCGGCGTGAGCATGTTTTGGAGTCTTCGCCACATGCTTACGCGAATACGCCGCGAAAGCATGCCACCCGATCCGCGCCTCACAGCCACACGTGCAGCCGCCCGCCCAGCATGTCGGGCAGCGCCTGCTGGACCATCGCCCGCACCGAATTGGCGTGATACCGCGTGCTGAGATGGGCCGCGATGATGAGCTCGTTCTTGAACCGGCTGCGGCGCTCGACCAGGTCGTCGAGGTGCATGTGGCCGAATTTGTGGATCTTCTCCTTGCGATGGCCGGGCGCCACGAAGGTCATCTCGCAGATCAGAATCTTGGCTTCGTACATGGCCGGCGTATCGTCCAGCCCGGCCGGGGCGCTGTCGCCCACGTACGCCAACAGCGGCCGGCGCAGTTCGTGCGTCACTTCCGTGCCAGCCAATCGCAGGTCGCGAATCTGCTCGCCCGACAGATTCTGATACTCGGGCTTCAGCTTCCGCCGCCGATCCCACACGATGTACCCCAACGACGGCACTGTGTGCCGCGTGGCCGACGCGCTCACGATCAGCTCTCGCGACAACTCCACCTCCTCGCCCGCCGCAATCGGCCGCAGGTCGCACGGCAGCCGGCCCCGGTCGAGCCGCGTGAATAAACGTAGGATCCTCTGCATCGGCTCGATTGTTTCCGCCGGCATGTAGATCGTCGGCGGCGTCATCTTCATCATCCGCCGCCGGGCCACGTACACCGGCAGCGCGGCGATGTGATCGAGATGCCCGTGCGTCACGAACCACGTCTCCGTGCCCATGAACGACCACGGCTGGGCGCCCAGATCGAACCCGAGCTTCAGTTCCGGCACCCGCCAATAGGTCTGCACCGCGGCCCGCGAATAGCCCTCAATCGTCAACTCGCCATGCTTGAGCGTCTTGACCGGCAGATTGTTGATCATGGAACCCAGACGCGCGACGAGAGCAGACGGTTCGGCCCAACGGCAAAGGACGCCATTCTAGGCGGAACGCAAGACGAGCGAAATGGGCAGGGAGTCCGCGGTCCGTTGTCCGTGGTCCGTTGTCAGTGGCTGGATGCTTTACTACCAGAGCCCGCGTGCCACGGACTACGGACAACGGACAGTGGACAACGGACCACGGACTACGGGCCTTTCTCCGCGCGCTCATATTCGCCAAACGCGCCCAGATCATCGGGCAGCGGCGCTTCGCCCGGCTCCAGCCAGATTTCGTCGAACAGTGCTGGCTGGGCCGCCCGCGCGTGCTGGTGCCGCACCAATTCCAGCACAGCCAGGAACATGCCGACCAGCGTCGACTTGTGCACCGCTTCGTCGAACAGCGTGGTGAATGCGGTTCGGCCTGCCTGCCGCAGCCGCCCGTCGATCCGCCGCATGTAGACGTGGATCGGCGTGTCGTCGTAGCGAATGTGCTCCGGCCCCTTGGCTGAAAACTTCTCCTTCAGCACGCGGCCGAACGCGCTCACCAGGTCCCACAGCTCGACCTCTTGAATCGGCTGCTGCTCCGGCGCACGCGCCTGCGCCGGCAGGTCGTTGGCCAGCCGCGGATATCGCTGCCGCCACTCGCGGCCACGCTCCTCCAACATGCTGGCCGCGTCCCGGTACTGCTTGTAAGCCAACAGCCGCCGCACTAGCTCCTGCCGCGGGTCGATCAGCTCCTCCTCGACTTCCTCATCGCCCGGCAACACCATCCGCAACTTGATTTCGATCAGCGTGCTGGCCATCTCCAAAAAGTCGCCCACCGCGTTGACGTCGATCTGCTCCAGCACGGCCATGTAATCGAGAAACTGGTCGGTGATCGGCGCGATCGGAATGTCGGTCACGTCCAGCTCGTGCTTGCGGACCAGGTACAGCAAGAGGTCCAGCGGACCGCGAAACATCTCCAGATCGATGTGGAAGCGGGTAATCACGCGGCGACTATATCAGCCGCCACTGCCCAAGGCGAGGCGAACGCCCGCCGCTTGCTAGCACAACCGATGGAGTGCAACCAACGGATCAGCGACGCCGGGCCTGGTAAAACAACGTCAGGCCGCTCATCGCCAACAGGAACAGGGACGACGGCTCGGGCACGCCGCTCGGCAGCGCGGCGCCGTTTGCGGCAGACGACCCCAGAATCCCTTCGCCCAGATGTTCCCGCCACACGACGTAGTCGGCGGTATCCACCACGCCGTTCCCATTTCCGTCGGCATCCAAGCCGCTGCCCGTGGAACCGAAGGCCGCTTTCCAAACCGCGTAGTCGGCCGTTTCGACGATGCCGTTCTTATCGTAATCACCGGGCGGCCGGGCGGAGTCCAGGGTCGAGTTGCCAAACACAAAATCCGTGTAGAAGCCGGCCCCAGCGTCGTTCGTGGTCAGCACCATCGTGAACACCAAATCCAAGTTGCCGACTACGGTGGCCTGACTATTCGCGCCCAAATTGAGGGTCTTATTGTTGAAGAAGTTATTTGCGTCGGCGACCGTCGCGAAGTTTTGGTTTGTCACTACTGCGCCTTCGCGAGTGATCTGGAAACTCAGCGCGTCAAAGCCGATTCCCTCGACCTGTGTATCCAGAAACCCGACGAGCAGATCCTGCCGCGCGTTCGTCAGTGAGGCGAGATCGATCGCGTACGTAACCGTGCTGGTAAACATGCGGCTGGCTGCGGAGCCGCCTTCGGTATTCGAGCCACCGAGCGTGACCAAACCGAATAGTTCGCTGGTCGCGCCCGGCACAGAATCGGTGGCGATATTGAAATTGTTCTTCGTGGCTCCGTTGCCGGCAAACAAACCCAGCGCCTGGGCGTCGCTGGGAAGCCCGGTGGTATAGGCGGCGGCTTCCCGCGCCGTCGCCCCGCCCGCGTCCAGCGGTGCGAGGCCGATCCCCGCCCGCGCCTCCGCCCGGCTTTGGCCGCTCACGGGCGCCGTCGCGTGCGACTCCAGATTGATGATCATGCCGCCGCCCGACAGCGCGTTCGCCATCGACGAGCCACTGGCGCCCATCGCATTCGCGAGCGCGATTCCGCTCCCGAAGTTACTTCGCGCGACACCATTGCCGCCGTCGGCCGTGGCCGTGGCGTTCGCCGCCCCGGTGCCAGTTGAGTTTGCCGTGGCCATGGTGTTGCCGCCTAGTCCACCTTTATCAGAACTCGAGTTGCCGCCGTTACCACCGGTGGCCATCGCGGTCGATGTCACCGCACCGACGCCCGTCGAGGTCGCCGTCGCAGTGGCAACACTCGCCCCGCCGTTGCTGCCGGTGCCCAAGCTGCCCACGGCAATCGACCCGCCCATGCCGCCCGTCGCGGTCGCCATCGAGGTCACGCCGGTCGCTCCCGTGAGCGCCAACGACGCCATTCCCGCCCCACCTGTTCCAGGCACTCCGCCCAGACTGGCGTTGGCTCCGTTGCCACCCGTGGCCACGATCGTTGACGTGGTCGTGCCGCCGCTGGCACGGGAGAACGTCCGGCTCGATGTCGCATCGCCTCCTGCTCCACCCGCACCGCCGGCGCCAATCCCTCCGTTGCCGCCGGTGGCGGTTTGATTCAAAGTGACATTGCCCGAAGTGGTGCCGGAAACAACATCGATGAGCGATGCGGCTCCGCCTGCGCCGCCGGCGGCTCCGTCGTTGCCGTCGCCACCGTTGCCGCCCATGGAAGTGGCCGCCGCGGTGATATTGCCGCCCGCGGAGTCCGCAGCGATTGGATTGACGGTCCCGACTCCGCCGGCACCGCCACTGAATCCGCCACCCCGGCCAATTCCGCCGGCGCCCCCGGTGCCCGTGGCGGTTGCCGTCGCCGTGTTCCCGCCGGTCGTCGTGGCGGAGCCGCCGGCTGTCGCCGATCCACCTGCACCGCCATTTCCTGAAAAGTTGGCCGTGATTGCGCCACCGACGCCGCCAAGCGCGGTCTGGGTCGCAGAGACGGTGTTCGCGCCGGTTAACACGAGATTCGTCGTGCCGGTTGCACCAGGTGCTGCCGCGCCACCGCCGCTTGCACCACCAGCGCCGCCCGTGGCATTGATTACGGCGGTGGTCGTGCCGCCGCTCGCGCGTGCAAAGGTGAGCGTCGCCGTGGCGGCGCCGGCCGCACCGCCGGCCGCATTGGCGCCGGTTCCCGCGCCGCCCGCCCCGCCCACCGCCGTCTCATTCAAAGTGACGTTGCCCATCGTCATGCCGCTGACAGCGTTCACCAGCGATGCGGCGGCACCCGCTCCGCCGCCGGCGCTGTCGCTGCCCGCGCCACCCGCGCCGCCCGTGGCATTGGCCGTGCCGGTCACGTTGCCGTCCGCGGAAACTACGGAGATCGGATTGACAGTCGCGACTCCTCCGGCACCGCCATGAAAACTACTGCCTCGACCAACTCCGCCAATGCCCCCGACGGCGGAGGCGGTTGCGGTCGACGTGCTCAAGCCGGCCGCCGTGGCCGAGCCGCCGGCAGTCGCTGCCCCACCCGCCCCGCCGTTTCCTGGAAAATTGGCGGAGATCGCGCCGCCGACGCCGCCCGTGGCGGTCTGCGTCGCGGTCACGTTGGCCGCGCCGGATAATATCAGATTCGTCGTGCCAGTTCCTCCGGGTGCTGCCGCGCCTCCGCCGCCCGCTCCACCACCATTGCCACCCGTGGCATTCATGGTGCCGGTGGTTGTGCCACCGCTCACGCGTGCGAAGTTGAGTGTCGACGTGGCATTGCCGGCCGCGCCGCCGGCCGCATTGGTTCCGGCGCCTGTGCCTCCGTTGCCGCCAATCGCCGTCTCGGTCAATGTGACATTGCCCGAGGTCGTGCCGCTGACGACATTCGCGAGCGATGCGGCGGCGCCTGCACCGCCGGCGGCGCTGTCGCTGCCCGCGCCGCCGTTGCCGCCGGTGGAATTGGCCGTCGCCGTGACGTTGCCGCCCGCGGAAACCACAGAGATCGGATTGACGGTCGCGACTGCTCCTGCACCGCCGCTGAATCCGCTGCCCCGACCAACTCCGCCGGTGCCCCCAACGCTATTGGCGGTCGCTGTCGCCGTGCTCAAGCCGGCCGCAGTGGCCGTGCCGCCGGCCGTCGCCGACCCGCCGATGCCGCCGTTTCCAAAGAAATTGGCGGCGATTGCGCCGCCCGTGCCGCCCGTGGCGGTCTGGGTCGCGGTCACGTTGGCCGCCCCGGTGAGCGTCAGATTTGTCAGCGCTGTGCCACCAATCCCGGCTGTGCCGCCGCTCGCGACGCCGCCAGTGCCACCCGTGGCGTTCATGGTGCCCGTGGTTGTGTTGCCGCTCAAGCGCGTAAAGGTGAGCATCGAGCTGGCGTTTCCTCCCGCTCCGGCAGCGGCAGCGCCGATGCTGTTGCCACCGGTGCCGCCAATCGTTGTCTCATTCAACGTCACGGTTCCGGTCGTCGTTCCCATCACGGCATTGGCCAGCGTTGCGATGGCGCCTTGCCCGCCCGCCGCACCGAAGTTTCCCGCGCCGCCGTTACCGCCCGTGACATTCGCGGTAGCCGTCACGTTTCCATCGACCGAAGTCGAGGACGCGGTCGCGGCGGCCGCGCCGCCGGTGCCGCCGGCGCCGCCGGCGTCGCGTCCGGTGCCTCCGTTTCCGCCGACCGCAGTGGCCGTCGACGTCGCGGTGTTCGTTAGCACCACTGTGGAAGTGGCGGTGGACGTCGCGCTCCCGCCGGCGCCGCCGGTGCCTCCCGCCCCCACAGTTCCGCCGGCGCCCGCCGCGCCGGCGCTCCCGCCGTTGCCGCCGTTCCCGCCCGTCGAGGTCGAGCTGGCGGTGGCGTTGCCGGAAGCAGGTGTGGTACCCGTGGTCGCCGTGGCATCGCCGCCGCTGCCGCCGGTGCCGCCGGTGCCGCCGTTCGCGCCGGGCGCGTTGCCCGCACCGCCGTTGCCGCCGTTGCCGCCATTGCCACCGGTGCCCGTCGCAGTATTCGACGCATCCGACGTCGTGGCGTTCGCAGCCACGTCCTGGCCATCAGCTCCGGTTGCACCATTGACGCCCGGGTTTCCAGCTCCGCCGTTCGCACCGTTCGCGCCGTTCGAGCCTGTCTGAGTATCGGTCGCGGCCATCGCCGCAGCAGCGACAAAGACGCAACCTACGAATGCCAGACAAACGACGCGGTGATTCATGGTGTTACTCCTCTACTGTTCTACTGTTAACGAATAAGGCACCAGCGGACAAAATTGATGCCGTGGTCGCGCCATTCGCCAATGTCAATCGTGCCGGCTGTCTGCAGCGGATCCGCCACCTGGCCAGAAAATTGTGACGCGTGAACCGCCTTGGGGGTCAGAGAGCCGGAACAATGTCGCAGAATAAGCGAGTTGGTGCGGAATAGCAACAATTTCTTCGCCTGCCCAAACTACCGGTCCCTGAGTTTGACGCACGAAATGCCTGCGACGATGGTGATTGCCACGCCTGGTTGGGTTCAAAACGGCAGCAAACTGCCTGCGTCAGATCGGCACGGTGAAATCCGACACGTCCACGCGGCGCTTGAAAACCTGCCAGTGCGGGCACTCGTCGACGTAACTCCGTGGGCCAAAGAATCATCGGACCTCGGCGTCGCTCCCCAGCGCAGGGGTCGACAAGCGGAAAGTGAAACGGCTGCGCGCATCAAAAAAGCCGGATCCCTCGTGGCGAGAGGTCCGGCTCATACGGATATCAAATCGCCGTTCGGCGAGCGTCACGATCACGGTGGATATCTAACGAGGCCGACGCTCGACCCGAACGGCGCATCCTACGTTACGCACCCGGCGCAGCCGGAGCCGCTTCCGCCGGCGCTGCGGGCGCAGCATCAGCGGGCGCCGATTCCGTCGCGGGGGCGGAGCCTTCGCAGCCTCCACCGCAACCACTGTTGCAGCCGCTGTTGCAGCCGCAGCCACGATTCCGACCGAACAGACGGCCGTGCCGCCGGCCGCAGCCGTTGCCGCACGAGCTTTCGCAGCCGCAATCGCTCGGCGCGGCGCATTCGCAGGTCGTTTCCTCAGCCGGGGCCGCTTCTTCGCAGGTGCTCTCGCACTTGCTTTCGCAGCTATTGCCCCACTTGTGGCAACGGTTGCGGTGACCCCAACCACCCGACGAGCCACAGCTTCCGCGGCCAAACAGACCCGCATCGGCCTGCGACTCCATGGCGATCAGGGCGGCGCAGGCCACCGCGATTCCCAACGTCACTCGAATTACATTGCGCTTCATCAAACTGTCCTCCAATACCAAATGGACCTGACTCTCAACCTTGAAAACGAACGCGGGACTCGCCCGTGTCTCCAAATCTGGGAGCCGAAAAAACAATCGGCCGCGACCTCCCACGTCTGCGGCCGACACAAAATAATCAACGAATACCGCCGTTGCGGTTCCGCGCGCTCAACTTGTCCGTACGATGGATTACCGGCTTGGCGCATCCATAATGGGCGCCGTAACCCTGGTACGACTTCTTGGCGACATGTTGGCCGCCCGCGCAGCAAACCGCGCTGCTAGCATCACCACACGCTGCCGCCTGACAGCAGCAGTCGTAGAGGCCGCGCCCGACCAGACAATGTGCCGCAGCCGACCTCTCCATCGCGACTCCGGTCGCAACTACCACCGCCAACCCGGTGACCGCCCGCCAAAACGTCCGTCGCATCGTCATGTCCTCCAAGTTGCTAGTAGTGTGCCACTTCATCGCGTGGCACACCGCATGGTGCCGCAAGCAGCCGGCGGCAAACTTCCTGGCCATCGCAATCATCCCAAAGTGCGTTCCGATGCTGGCGTATTAGCGGCGATGGCGGACTCCATCTAAACGTATGATGTTGGTGTCCACAAGGTACTAAAACCCTAACGATGACGAAAACTTTTCTGATTACTGGCGACTGGAAATAATGGAGTGGAGACGATGGCTACGTAAAATAGATAATCTACGGTGCGTGCGCATAAATCGTCGCGCCACGCGGCCCAATTGATGCTGGACGTGAGCGTCAGCGACGCGGCGCCAAATCGCCTGTGCCGCTGACAATTCGTCGCGGCCGGAGATCAAGCTCGCGTTGGCAGAACGTGCCACAGTGCCCGGGAAATAGCCGCGGAGAGCGCGGCCTGCGCACTTAGGCTTTTCCAACAGATTCACGGCAGAATCGCCAGTGGCGGGCGGCGATGAAGTTGGACGCCGGCAATCTGCGTCTTAATACCGCGACGGCGACTGTTCCTGGGCCGTGCGTGGCGGTGACGGCCGGCCGACCGCCGGCGCGGGAGTGCCCTGGCCGGGCGTGCCCACCATTGGCGGCTGCGGCAGCGTCTCGCGGGGTGGGTTTTCGAAGTCGAGGATCATCGGCGAGCGACCCGGCCCATTGCCGGCGGCGATTCCCGACACACGCCACTCGTTGTCCACGAGCCGCATCAGGCAGCACATTTCCTCAACGCGTGGTTTCCCATCGGCCGACGCTTGGGTCAATACGCACTGCACAATCGCCTGCGACTCGGTGGGAGTGCGTACCTCGCCGATCTGGAACGTCGCGTTGTCCAATCCGGCCGGCGCAAAGTTTGCGCTGCGTTCGTCGATCTGTTGGATCGCACGGGGCGTCAACAGCGCTTTGGAACGCTGCGAGTCGCCTTGGATTACCGCGGTGAGAAAATCGGAAGCCGCGCGGGCCACGGGATTCGTCGCCGGGTCGGCCGCGTTATTGATGACAATGCCGCCGGTCGAATCGGCCGTCGCGGCGGCGTCGGGCGATGAGCCTTTGCCGCAGCCCACGATCGCAACACAACCCAACAGCACGACCCAACCAATCCGACAGGCGCGATCCATCGCTGAACTCCGCAAGGTTTTCCCGGGAAACGAGAGGGGCGGGAGTTTGGCAAAACGAGCGGTGGGCGTCAATCGCGAAGTTGGGTCGCGGTGACGCTAGCATCTGCGCATTGACAGTAGTAGGCACACTCCGTGTGCCGAAACTGAAGCTGAAACAGCGTCGACCGCCATTACACTGTCGCAGAGCTAATCGGCTCGCTGTTACGGCACACGGAGTGTGCCTACTACATTCAGCCCGCCTGCAGCCCGCGGTCGACCGCGTCCTGGTCTCGGCTGTAGACGGCCAGCGTGGCCTCGAATGTTTCCCGCGCTACCTGCCACTCCGGCCGTTCGTCGGTGTGGGCGTTCGAGTGGGCCACCAGCAGGCGATAGAGAAACTTGAACAGATGCCGCGGAGTGCGCAGTGAGCGGAAGGAATCGATGAGTCGCTGGTCGGTGATCGAGTCGTCTAACAGCGACCGCAGCGTGGGCTCTTGATCGCCGGCTGCGCAACTGCGAATCCGCGCGTTGGCCAGGTCGTACAGCGCTTCGCCCGTCCATTCGAGCGACGGGATCATGTTCTGCTTGTCGAGCCGGGCCCGCTGGTAAAAGTCGCGATCTTCGCGGTGCAAATAGTCGGCCAGCTCGCGCGGCAACAGCAGCTTCAGCCCGATGCCCGGCTGCTTGAGAAACTTGTTGTCCAGCATCGACCACACGAGCGCCTTCATCCGCTCGGCCGAACCGGTGATGAGATGCGGCTCGTCCACGCGATCGACGAGCACGACCACTCCGTCGCAGCCGAGCGATTTGAGCACACCCTGGAACTTGGCCAGCAGCTCGTAGCGGTCGTCGGTCCGCGGGCTCTCGGGCAGCGGCTGGCCTTCGATGTCGCGGCCGGGGAATTTCATGAGCAGGCGGCGGACGGACGCCACATGCGGCTTGAGTACGCGAACGTTGCGGGCAATCCGCCGCGCGACCAGGTGCCATTTCGAGAAGCGGGCGAACCACGGAAACCAACCGACCGCCACGATCGCGTACGGCCAGAACGACCGCAGCCATTCCCACTGCTGCCAATAGGCGATCACACCCGCGACGGCGGCCGTCACCGCCAGGCCCAGTAGCTTGTCCCACCAGCTGCGCCACGTGTGGAACCGCATCTTGCGGCGCAGCCGTTGCCAGCGCGAGGTGACCGTTTCGCTGGTCGAATTGTCGTAACACGCCACCAGCAACAGCAGGTCGCGTTTCTGCTGCCGGTCGAGGATGCGGAGCCGGTCGCCGCTGATCTGGTTGGCCGACGGGCCGCTCGGCAGCGGGACGTCCAGCAGCCGATCGACAAGGCTGGTGACGCCCAGGGACAGGATCGCATCCATGTGGTCCCACAGTTTGAACTCGGCCAGCACGCGGGCCGGGTCGCGCTGCTTGCGGGCGCTGAGCCGATCGGCGAAGTGGTCGAGGAACGGATTGAAGTCGTCGTACTCGATGACGTACAGCCGGCCATTTTCGGGCCGCGCGTTGTGCAGCGCCATCCGGCCGGCCATCTGCATCCGCATGGCGGTCTTGCCGGAGCCCTTTTCGCCGAACACGACCGCCGTGGCCGGCTCCGACGGGTCGCCGTACACCTTGTCCCAGGCCGGATGATAGGTCGCGTCGCGGCACCGCTCCTTGAACACCGGATCGGACTGCGCATCCTCCTCGGCAAACGGATTGACGGCGATGCCGTGATGCTCGAGTAGTTGCTGGACGCGCATGGTGTTGGTCCGTGGTCCGTGGTCCATAGTCCGTCGTGTGAAGTGACTCGCCGCCACGGACAACGGACAAATGACCGCGGACCAATAGTGTGTACAATTATAGGTGCCCCGCAATGGGCCCGCGGACGAACGACGCCCGTGCGACCGCTAGAACCGCGCCAGATGATTACATAGCCCGGCCATCCTGGCCGGTTCCGAGGGCGATACGCGGTCAGCACCAAATCATCCACATGGCGATCGACCCAAGATGGGTCGGCTATATGATGTTCCCGCCGCTCAAGACCGATCCGAAGTTCGGCTACTTCCCGTGGTGGCCCGAGGATGGCGACGACTGGGTGCATCCCGACGACGTCGCCGCGGCCCGCCACATGATTCCCAGCGGCCGCGTCTTTCGCCGCGACGGCGCCGAGGGCGATTACGTCGTCCTGCACTATGGCGCGACTCGCCTGCGCGTCCGCCGCACGCTGTGGCAGGAAGTGGAGCCGGAAGGACTGGAAATCGGCGACTGGGTGGAAGTGCTCACCCGCGGCATGCGCAACGAACCGCGCACCGGCACGATCCGCGAGATGCTGTGGGACGACCGCCGCGAGCGGATGCGCTATCAGATTCTGGAGAACGGCCAACCGATCGAGCAGCTGTACACGCGCGACGATCTGCAAAAGGTTGACCCGGTCACATAGCCGGGCCATCCTGGCCCGAGGCGAAACACCGGCACCTTCGCTAGTCCGCGCGTTTCCCGACCAGGATGGTCGGGCTATGTGGTTTAGAACTGGTCGTCAGACGGCTGCGCCAGAGTGCGGTCCGGCGTGCCGCCCGATGTAAACTTCGACTTGTTGCGGTTCGAAGTCATGATCTGTGCGTACACGACCGGATCGATCGTTTCGCTGAGCGACACCAAGTGCCCGTCGCAAAACGCGGCGTTGACGACACCCGGATGATTGCTCGATGGGAAGCCGTAGCTCTCATACTCTCGCTCGGCAAAGGCGCCCATCGAAGCCGGCTCGCCGGGTGTAGGCTGAGCGTAATATTTGTCGCCGTTGATCCGCTCGTGACTGGCTGGCTGAGTGTTCGTCTTACTCTTCCAGATGAACCCGAACAGGTGCTTGCAGTCTTTGATCGCATCCGAGTTATACGCCCAATAGAACGTGTGAAGATTCTCCGACAACATGATGGTGTTGCTGGTGCCGTCGGCCGATTGAATGTAATTGATCGACGATTGAATGCGCGGATAGTCTCTGGCATTGGTTGGGTTGCCGTCACCGTGTCCGTCGGCAGCGCCGAACACCGGATTGCGATTGTCGTCGAAGAACACGCCGTTCGCCGCGAACTCGTGTTCGTCGCCGCTGCGCGTCGTATCGGAATACGCCTGACCAGCGTTGCCGACGTAGGCGAGCCAAGGCTCGCCGGGAATCTCTGGCGGGTCGCTCGGGCAGGTTAGCCCCTCGATCGCCGGTACCTGCGGATCACCGTTAAAATTGTTCCATTGGTCCCACAGCGCCGTCTGTTCCATGTATGGGAATGTCATCACGATCCAACTCGCGCGGCGGCCGTCTTCGGGCCTCAATGGATTGCCGGTCTTCGGTCCGTTCGGATCGAACAGCTCGTTCACGTAGCCGGGCAGCCGGCTCTTCTGGCTGTCGTACGACGTGAGCGCGAGCTGCAGTTGCTTGAGGTTGTTGCGGCACGTGTTGCCGCGGGCCGACTCGCGGGCCGACTGCACGGCCGGCAACAACAGCGCCACCAGCGTGCCGATGATGGCGATCACCACCAATAGTTCGACCAGCGTAAAGCCTCGATAAGTGCGCCTCATCACATTCCCCTTCTCGTTGATTGACGGCGTCCGCCCTGTGAACGCGTGCCTCTGTTCCCGGACAGGGGGTCCGACCCCTTCGATGCTGGGTCCGCGAAGAGACCGCCCAGCATACTCCTCTATTGTTTCAAAACAAGTAAGTTTTGTCCATAAAGAGCGTAGGATGGACAATCGTGTCCGCCGTTGTCGATCGCGACGGACCGGATTGTCCGTCCTGCAATTCTCGGTATTTCCGCAGTCCCTTCGCAAACGGCCCCCCGTGTGATATTCTTCGCTTTCCCAGTCGCATTTTGTTCCCGTAGGTCAGGCTTTCTGGCCGGACAGGGTTTTTCTAACGATTGTGTCAGGCTAGAAAGCCCGACGTACCAAGGAGTCACGCGGATGAGCATGTTCATAGGCGAAGCATTGGCCGGCGAAGGCAACGAAGTGGCCCACATCGATTTGTTGATCGGCGAGAAGACCGGCCCGGTCGGCGTGGCGTTCGCCAATGCCCTGGCCCGCCAGAGCGAAGGGCACTCGAATTTGTTGGCCGTGCTGACGCCCAATCTGCTGGCCAAGCCGGCAACCGTGATGATCACCAAGGTTACGATCAAGGGCGCGAAGCAAGCGGTGCAAATGTTCGGCCCGGCGCAGGCGGGCGTGGCCAAGGCGATGGCCGACTCGGTCGCCGACGGCGTGATTTCGAAGAAGCAGGCCGAGGATTTCGTGTGCGTCTGCGGCGTATTCATCCATTGGGAAGCCGCCGACAACAAGAAGATCTACGATTACAACTACCAGGCCACGAAGGACGCGGTGAAGAACGCGATGTCCGGCAAGCCGACGATCGAAGAAATCCTGGCCGGCAAGGACAAGGCATCGCATCCGTTCAAGGGTTTCTAGTTTAGCCGCGACGCGGAGCCGAGCGGTAGCGAGGTGCAGCGGAGCGCGCTCATGTCTCTCGCCAAAATCCTCCTCTGCCTCGATAGCGACCCCCAACCGAGCGTGTTCGACGCCGTGGTGGCCATTGACGCGGGCGTGGACCAATTGCTGCGGCATGGCGGCGTTGCGCCCGACGACGTGCGCAATCTCGTCTACGGGGCGATGTTCACGCGCGGCCCGGCCGATCTCAAAAACACGGCCGTGTTCATCGGCGGCGCCGACGTGGCCGCCGGCGAGAAACTGTTGGCGGCGGCTCGCGGCTGCTTCTTCGGGCCGATGCGTGTGTCGGTGATGCTCGACTCGAACGGGGCGAACACGACCGCGGCCGCGGCGGTGCTGTGTGCCAAGAAGCATGTGTCGCTCTCCGGCACAACGGTCGCGGTGCTGGCCGCGACGGGCTCGGTGGGGCGGCGGGTGGTGCGGCTACTGGCCCGCGAAGACGCAAGCGTACGTGTGGCGTCGCGGCAGTTGCGGCGGGCGCAGGAGGTTTGCGACGCGGTTCGCGCCTTGGCGCCGAAGGCAAATCTCACGGCGTGGGAAACTCGCGACGACCAGTCGCTGCGTACGGCACTCGAGGATGCGGCCATCGTCATCGCGGCCGGAGCGCCGGCAGTCGAACTGTTGCCGGACAAACTGCGGCGTAGTGCAAAGAGCCTCCAAGTGGCGATCGATCTCAACGCCGTTCCGCCCGCAGGCGTCGGCAGCATCGGGCCGCAGGACAAAGCGGTCGAGCACGACGGGCAGATTTGCTACGGCGCGATCGGCGTCGGCGCCACGAAAATGAAACTTCACAAGGCCGCGATTCGACGCCTGTTCGAAGCCAACGACCTGGTGCTCGACGCCGAGGAGATTTACGCCTTTGGCCAAACGATCTAATCCGCGGCGACAGTCGCACTCGCCCGAGAGCGGCCTCGGCGTCCAGCGGTCCAGCGACGGGCGGAGTTGGGTGCTGGTGCATCCGGCGGGCGTACGCGAACGGGCTGAGGACCTCGACGAAGTTCGGGCGATCATCGAGGCGGGGGAGCTCGACATCGCGACCGATGAATTGCGGTGGCTGCTCGCGGATTGCCACGAGTTCATCGCCGCCCACGCACTTCTGGGCGAGCTCGCGCTCGCGGTCAAAAACGATCTGCCGCTCGCCCGCGGACACTTCGGGGCCGGCTACCAGCTCGGCCTGCAAGCGCTGCGGCGAGCCAAGATGCCGAAGCCGCTCCTGTATTCCCAGCCGGCCAATCGCCCGTTCTTTGCCGCCGGCCGAGGTTTGGCTGAATCCCTCGCACGGCTCGGTAAGATCGACATGGCCAAGGAAGTCGCCGCCACGCTCGTTGAGCTCGATCCGTCCGATCCTCTCAGGGTCCACGCGATGCTCGACGACATTCAAACCGGCGGCAAGCCGATCGTGGACTTGTCTTAGGATTACGCTGCATCCGTGCCATCGGAGTAGTGTGCCAAACCAGTGAGTGCTACGGGAGTAGTGTGCCACGGGAGTAGTGTGCTACGGGAGTAGTGTGCCACGGGAGTAGTGTGCCACGGGAGTAGTGTGCCAACGGCCATGGTGTGCCAATGGCACACTTGTCGCGTTCCTCTTACCTTGGCCAGCGGGCGAACACGCCGCTTGGCAGCTTGCGGCCGTCGGCCGTTGTCAGGAATAGTTCGCCGGCCGCGGGCGGCTGCGCGCAATTGCCGAAGATTCCCTCCGACAAGTAGGCCGCCAATTCGGCCGGCCCGATGCCGGGAGTGTGAGAAGTCGCGAGCACCAGCGCGCGGCTTTCGGCCGTCAGCTCGCCGCACATTTTCAAGAGCGGCAACAAATCTTCGCCGATCTTCCACGGCTCGCCCTGCGGACCGTGACCGTAGCTGGGCGGGTCGAGGATTACGGCGTCGTAACGGTTGCCACGTTTCAATTCGCGCCGGCAGAATTTCACCGCGTCCTCGGTGATCCAGCGGATCGGCCGCTCGGCGAGTCCCGACAGCATCGCGTTTTCCCGCGCACGATCGACGATATTCCGCGCCGCGTCGATGTGGACCACTTCGGCCCCGGCCGCCGCCGCGGCCAGCGTGCTGCCGCCGGTGTAGGCGAACAGATTGAGAACCCTCAGTGGACGTGCCGCTCGCGGCTTAGCGCTCACACGCCGCGAAATCCACGCCCAATTCTCGCGCTGCTCCGGAAACACGCCCACGTGTCCGAACGGCGAGGGTTGCAAACAAAACGACAGCGCGACTTCCGCAAACGCAACATTCCAGCTTTCCGGCAGCGCACCTGCCGACCGCCACACGCCCTCCTCACCCTGAGTGCGCTCGTAGCGCGCCGTCGCCCCGCGCCACAACTCGGGCCGCGATTTCGCGGCGCCCTCCGCCGCCGCCGCGGGCCGGTCGAGCACGACGGCGCCAAACCGCTCCAACTTGCGGCCGGCGCCGAAATCCAGCAATTCGTACGACTCGTCACCCATTGGTTTTTGTCGCTTTTATGTCGGTCCGTTCGCGTGCCACTGCTATCGCACGGCATTTTCCCCAAGAGAGAGCGCCGCGAAAAATGGTCGCCTTTCCCGATCGCTCCGACAGCCGTAGAATGATCAGTTTCGATTTCCGAATGCAGTTTAACCGGGAACTCCATGCCCGCGTCAGATATCGTGATCCGCGGCGCTCGGGAGCACAACCTCCGCAGCGTCGACCTGGTGCTGCCACGCAACCAGCTCATCTGCCTGACCGGCGTGAGCGGGTCGGGCAAGAGCTCGCTGGCATTCGACACGCTGTACGCCGAAGGGCAGCGGCGATACGTGGAAAGCCTGTCCACGTTCGCCCGCCAGTTTCTGGGCCAGATGCCCAAGCCCGAGGTCGACCATATCAGCGGCCTCAGCCCGTCGATCTCGATCTCGCAAAAGTCGTCGGGCAATAACCCTCGGTCCACGGTCGGCACGATCACCGAGATTTACGATTTCCTCCGCGTGCTGTACGCTCGGATCGGCCACGGGCATTGCCCGCAATGCGGCCGGCCAATCACGGCCCAGACCCGCGAGCAGATCATCGCCCGCATCCTGACGCTCGCAGCCGGGACGCAGTTCGCGGTCCTGGCGCCGCTGATCCGCGGCCAGAAGGGCGAGTATCGCGACCTGTTCGAGGACCTACGGAAGCAGGGCTTCGTCCGCACGCGCGTCGACGGCCGCATTGTGTCGCTCACCGACGACCTGTCGCTCGACCGCCAGATGCGGCACAACATCGAAGTGGTCGTCGACCGGCTCACGATCGGCCCCACGGTTCGCAGCCGGCTGGCGGAAGCGGTCGACATGGCGCTGGCGGTGGGGAAGGGGAGTCTGGTGGTTGCCGTTCTCACGGATCAAGCGAATGGCGACGAGAACGGAGTACAAAGTACTGAGTACCAAGTACCGAGTACGGAGCCGGATCGTCCGTCGACGTCCCGCTCCAAGCGCGCTGCTGCTCGCTCGCCCAACGACATCGTCCTTTCCTCCCACTTCGCCTGCACCGAGTGTGGCATCAGTTTCGAGGAGCCGACGCCGCAACTGTTCAGCTTCAACAGCCCACACGGCATGTGCCTCACTTGCGACGGGCTCGGCGAGTTTTTCAGCTTCGATCCGATCCTGCTGGTGACCGCGCCGGACAAGTCGTTCGTGCAGGGCTGCATTGAGTTGGTCGGCAATTGGAAGGATCTCGGCCGCTGGCGGCGGCATATCTATCGCGGCGTGGCAGAGACGATGGAACGCAAGCGCCGGCTGGCCGAGGGGACGCTGCTGGAGACGCCGTGGAATGATCTGCCGCAGCCGCTCCGCGACATCTGGCTGTGGGGCACGGGCCAGGAGCATATCACGTACACGTGGCGGGCCGGCAAAGCGGCTCAAAAGTACGGCGGCACGTTCGACGGCCTGATTCCCGAGTTGCTGGAGAAGTATCGCACCAGCCACAGCACGCCGCAGATTCGTCAGCTTGAAAAGTACATGAGCGTGATTCGCTGCCCGGATTGCGCCGGGGCGCGGCTCAACCCACAAGCCCGCGCGGTGAAAATCGCCACGGCCAGCGAGAAGTTCACCGCTGCCGCTGCCAAGTCGCTGCCCGAAGTGTGCGCTCTGGCCGTGTCGGACGCCACCGAATTCTTCGCCGCGCTCGAACTGGCCGGCAACGAGAAATTGATCGCCGCCGAAGTGCTCAAGGAAATCCGCGGCCGGCTCGGCTTTCTGCAAAACGTCGGCCTCGACTACCTCACGCTGGAGCGCACCGCGCCGACGCTCTCTGGCGGCGAGTCGCAGCGGATCCGCCTGGCCGGGCAAATCGGCTGCGGGCTGGTGGGCGTGCTCTACATTCTGGATGAACCGTCGATCGGCCTCCACCCGCGCGACAACGCGCGGTTGCTCGATACGCTTGCCGAGCTCCGCGACCTGGGCAACACGGTGGTCGTCGTCGAGCACGACGAGGACACGATGCGCTCCAGCGACCACATCATCGACTTCGGTCCCGGCCCGGGCGTCCGCGGCGGCGAAGTGGTGGCTGTCGGCACAGCCGACGAGATTGCCCACGAAAAACGGAGCGTGACCGGCGCGTTCTTGAGTGGCAAGCGAAAGATCGAGGTGCCGACGCAGCGAAGATTGCGGATTGCGGATTGCGGATTGCGGATTGAAGAACGAAACACGTCCGACAAATCCGAAATCCGAAATCCGAAATCCGAAATCCCCTTTCTCCGGATCGTCGGCGCCCGCCACAACAACCTCAAAAACATCGACGTCGACATTCCGCTCGGCGCGTTCGTGTGCGTCACCGGCGTGTCCGGCTCCGGCAAGAGCTCGCTGGTCAGCGACATCCTGGCCGAATCGCTGCTGCGCGATTTGATGGGCGGCAACGGGCAGCCGGGCGAGCACGACCGCATCGAGGGCGTCGATCAGCTCGACAAGCTGATCGTGATCGACCAGTCGCCAATCGGCCGCACGCCGCGCTCCAACCCCGGCACCTACATCAAGTTGTTCGACGACATCCGCGTGCTGTACACGCAATTGCCCGAGTCGAAGCGCCGCGGCTACAAACCGGGCCGGTTCAGCTTCAACGTGCAGGGCGGCCGGTGCGAGGCGTGCGACGGCAACGGCTCGAACCGATTGGAAATGGATTTCCTGGCCGACGTGTGGGTCACGTGCCCGGTGTGCCAGGGCCATCGCTTCAACCGCGAGACGCTGCAGGTGCTGTACCGCGGCAAGAGCATTTCGCAGGTGCTCGAGATGGACGTGCAGCAAGCGCTCGAGCACTTCGAGAACATCCCGCCGATCCGCCACAAGCTCAGCACGCTGCACGACGTGGGCCTCGACTACATCAAGATCGGCCAGCCGTCGCCGACGCTTTCCGGCGGCGAGGCGCAGCGGATCAAACTGGCCCGCGAGCTGGTGAAGAAATCGACCGGCCGGACGCTGTATCTCCTGGACGAGCCGACGACCGGCCCGCACTTCGCCGACATCGAGTTGCTCCTGAAGGTGCTGCACAACTTTGTCGACGCGGGCAACACGGTGCTCGTGGTCGAGCACAATTTGGACGTGGCGAAGACGGCCGACTGGATTATCGACATCGGGCCGGAGGGCGGGGAGGGCGGCGGGCGGATCATCTGCTGCGGTACGCCGGAAGAGGTTGCGCAGCATTCGGAGTCGCACACCGGGCGGGCGCTGGCGCCGCTGTTGGGCGTCGGCGCTAAGGCGCAAGCGGCAAAGAAAGCGACGGTAATCCGCAAGCCGGCTCGCGAGGCGACGCACATCACGGTTCGCGGCGCGCGGCAGCACAACTTGCGCGACCTCGACGTGAAGATCCCGCGCGATGAGATGACCGTCTTCTGCGGGCCGAGCGGTTCCGGCAAGACGTCGCTGGCCATGGACACGATCTATGCCGAAGGCCAGCGGCGGTACGTCGAAAGCCTGAGCTCCTACGCCCGCCAATTCGTGGGCCAGATGCAGAAGCCGCAAGTCGATCATATCGACGGCCTGTCGCCCGCCATCGCCATCGAGCAGCGGAACGCGGGCCACACGCCGCGATCGACCGTCGGCACCGTCACCGAAATCTATGACTACTTCCGCATCCTGTTCGCGCGGCTGGGCCAGCCGTATTGCCCGGAATGCGACCTGGCAATCGGCACGCAGACGTCCGATCAGATCGTCGACAAGATTCTGGAAGAGCCGCCCGGCACGCGCTTGTTCGTGATGGCCCCGGTCTCGGTGCAGGTGGGCGAGCAGTACGAGGCCTTGTGGGATTCGCTCCGCGGCGCCGGTTACATCCGCGTTCGGATCGACGGCGAGACCCTATCGCTCGATCAGCCGCCCACGATCGACCGCCGCCGCAAGCACGCGGTCGAAGTGGTCGTCGACCGGATTGTCGTCCGCGCCGACGCCCGCTCGAGGATCGCGGGCAGCGTCGAGAACGCGCTCGCGCTCGGCAAGGGCATGGTCCACGTGGCCCACCCGGCCGACGATGTGCCCGAGTCGCGCTGGCCGGTGCGCATTCACAGCCAACATCTGGCATGCGAAAAGTGCGGGCGCAGCTTCGACACGCTCAACCCGCACAACTTCTCGTACAACAGCTCGCTTGGCTGGTGCCCGGCGTGCGAAGGACTGGGCACGCAAATCGGCGCGAACCCGGCCGAGCTGCTGCGCGACCCGGGGCTGACTCTGGCGAAGGGTGTGCTGCTCGCCTGGCCGGACGTGAACCTGGCCGTGTCGCAACAGATGCTCGTTGCACTTGCGGCTCACACCAGCGTGCCGATCGACGTGCCGTACCGCGATCTTTCGCCGCGGCAGAAGCGGATCGTTTTGTTCGGGACCGGCGAGGAGTGGATCGAAGTCAAGGAATTGCGGATTGCGGATTGCGGATTGCGGATTAAAGACTCCCCAAATCCGCAATCCGAAATCCGAAATCCGAAATCCGATCGTCCCCTTTTCCGCTTCCAATTCAAGGGCCTCTATCCCGCGCTCGAAGAAGCTTCGAAGCTTTCGCCGCGACTGCGGACTCTGCTCGAACAATTCGTCGGCGAGATTGATTGCAGCGAGTGCGGCGGCAGCCGGCTGCGGGACGATGCGGCGGCCGTGCGATTCCGTGACCGTACGCTGGACCAGATTTGCCGCACGCCGCTCGGCGAATTGATCACGCAGGTCCGTCAGTGGAAACTGGCGCCGAACGAGAAGAAAGTCGCCGGCGAGTTGATCCGCGAGATCGAAAACCGGCTCACGTTCCTGGTGGACGTCGGGCTCAATTACCTTACTCTCGGCCGCGGGGCGCCGACGCTCTCCGGCGGCGAGGCGCAGCGGATTCGGCTGGCCAGCCAGGTGGGCAGCGGCTTGTGCGGCGTGTTGTACGTGCTCGACGAGCCGACGATCGGCCTCCACCCGCGCGACAACGCCCGCCTCGTGGTCGCGCTGAAGAAGCTCCGCGACCTGGGCAACACGTTGCTCGTCGTCGAGCACGATCGCGAAGTTGTCGCCGGCGCCGACATGTTGCTCGACTTCGGTCCCGGCGCCGGCCGCCTGGGCGGGCAGATCGTGGCGTCCGGCACGCCGGACGAAATCGCACGCAAACGCGGCAGCGTGACGGGACCGTATCTGAGCGGCAAGAAGGCGATTCCAGTTCCCACGAATCGTCGTATAACGCTCGATAGGCGGCAAACCGGGTCGTCGTCGAAAGCGCGGAAGAGGAATGACGAAGCACGAATGACGA
>JBIOWO010000361.1:0-9364 GCA_044868555.1 Lacipirellulaceae bacterium
CTGGGGTCGAGGCCGAGCCGAGCCCCCAGTTGTGAAAAGTACTGGGGGCTCGCCCGAAGCTCGACCCCAGCCACCTCAGAGCTACACCGCCATGTTCAACACCCGACCATCATCCCCGGCCAGCCGCGGCAAAAGATCCCACCGCCGTTCGCCGCGCACGGCTTCCGCGGGCAGCGACTCGATCAGCTTCAATCGCGGCAGGAGACCAATGCGATGAGCGACTTGAATGGCCAGGCCCGGCCGTGCATTGGCTTCCAGCACCACCGGCCCGATCTTGGCATCGACGACGAAATCGACGCCGATGTAACCCATCTCGATCGCGTCGCTCAGCTTCATAGCCGCCGCCAACAGCTCGTGCCAGCCCGGAATCTCCAGGCCGCCGATCAGCTCGCCGGTGTCCGGGTGGCGGGCGATCATGCGGTTGTTGCACACGCCGCCGAACGTGCGGCCGGTCACCAGGTGCACAGCCGCGGCGGCGGCTCCCTGATGCAAATTGGCCCGCCCTTCGCTCTGAATCGTCGGCAGCCGGACCATCGCCATGACCGGCACGTGGCGATACAGGATCACGCGCACGTCGGGCGTCCCACCGACGGCGATCCGCTCCATCGTGGGATGAATGATGATCCGCTGCTCGACGATTGCCTTGTCGACCTGCCCACCGAGCGAATACAGGCCCGAGAGAATCGTGGTCAGATGATATTGGATGTCCGCCAACGACTGGACCCGTCCGCTCGCCGTTTCGAAATCGGCGCCTTTCCGCCGCGCGACGACCGTGATGCCGCGGCCCGCCGAGCCCGACGCCGGCTTCACGACGAACTCGCTGCGGTCGCCCACGAATTCAAGAAACCGGCGGATGTCGCCGTAACGGCGGATGATGGCGTACGTCGCCGGCACGGGGATGCCGTTGGCGTGGCAGATCGTCTTCGTGACCGTCTTGTCGTCGACGCGCGGATAGAGCGCGCGGGGATTGCTCGCCTGGATGAATGCCAGGTTGCGATAATTGATCCCCAGCACGCCGCTCTCTTCGAGTTCGTGCGGCCACGCGATCAATCGGCGCTTCGTTTCGCTCATCGATCGGTCTCGCCCGTATCTACGAGGTCGCTGAACCGCCACAGCTCGGTAAGCCGATAGCCGGCGTACCGACCAAGGAATATGAACGCCGCAATGGTGAAGAAATGAATCTCGGGATACGTCAGCACCAGATCGCCGATGTTCTTGTTCAAGAGCACCAGGTAGCACAGCACGGCCACCAGCAACGTGCCGGCTGCCAGTTGCACCGTGAACATCAAGCCGTCTTCCTCGGCACTGACGTGAAATCGCTCGATCAACATCGTCATGATCACCATCGGCAGCAGGACAAATTCCAGGTTTGGCTGCTCCAACATGTAGTACAAAATCGAAATACCGAACACCACGCACAGAATGACCATCGTCAGGATGATCGAGAGTCGCGGCACCATCAGCAGCCGCAGCCTCTCCAACAAGGTGCGTCCCACCAGGCCCACGGAAACGACAATCGCCAGGATCGCCAGGCCCGTTTTCAAATCGGCGAAGATAAAGCTCATCGCCAAGAGCGCCGGAGAAAACGTGCCGAAGGTTCCCAATCCGACGACGTTTCGCAAAATCGTCGTGATCAGCGCCGCGAAGGGCAACAGCAGCAAGATCTTCATCACCTTATGCATCGGCACGGGCAGCCGCGTCAGATTCAAGATCTGGATCGGGTGCCGCACTTCACCGAGCAGGAGATCGGAACTGCTCCCCAATCTGCGAATCGAGAACGTGATCGAAGGCTGATCCGTGATGTTCTGCGGATCAACGATCACCTGATCGCCGCCTCGGCGCACCGGAACGTACGTCATCGGCATGTTGAGCGTGTACCCGTCCGTCGGATCGTAGGGAACCCAGGCCTGTTCGTTAAACTCCTCGGTCCAAACGTGCGGCTTGACGTCCGTGCCTTGCACAATGCGGAACCCAGTGACCAGCCGGGCCGGAATGCCGATCGCTCGGCTCAGCGTGACCATCGTCCGCGCCCGTGCCAATGCGGTGCCCTGACCATTCGTGAGCGCGTCGATCACGTCGTCGCCGGCCGAGTCCGACTTGTCGTTAATCTGCGCACAATAATCGAAAATGAGCTCCAACTTTTCGGCATCGGTGGCCGCATCGCCGACAATGACCTGGGCCTTCTGCTGCACGATGTCGGCGGTCACCGGGAGCAGGGGCCGCTCATCGCGCAAGAAATACGACCGCGCATCGCGCGGCAGGTTGACGAGCGGCGTCTGCCGAGCGGCGTTGGCCCGCGGACTCAGCCGCAGACGGAACTTCGCACTGGCCTCGTATTTGGTGGTGCTGGCCTGCCGCGTCGTCAGCGACAGCACGCGATTACCAGTCCATTCGAACGGCCCGCGCACTTCCGCTTGCAGATTCGGATTCGGAATGATCCAGGTCACGCGGTCCGGGTTCAGGACCTGGCAGTAGAGGGTGTCAAACGGCAGCGCGAGCTGGACCCGCGCCTGCTCCCGCCCCGGGCCAAGGGCCGGTTCGAATTCGGTGGTGTACGTCAGCTCCCACTCGGTATCTTCGCGGGCGGTTTGCGCTTCCTGGCGGGCACTGTAACGCAGCCCCAGGCAGATCGCCCCCAACAGGACGAATCCCGCAATGGCAAGCAGACTCAGGGTGCGAGAATTCATGGCGAACTTTCCGGAAGCACGTCGAGGTGGCCGTATTGATCCTGCTATTTCCAGGGTTATCAATTATAGTTTGAAGGGCTGCGATCTTCGGATGCCAATGCCGGCTGCACCGGCGAACGAATTTGCCCCTCAAACCCGTTGCGGCCGGCAGAATTAGAAGTTCCGACTATAGTGGCCAGCGATCGTCTCGACACCGGGCAGCGGAGTTTTCTACCATGTTTTTTGCTGTGTTTTCTCGATTCCCGGTGGTCCGCATCGCCGCCGGTCCAGGCCGCGGCGTGGTCGTCGCGGCCCTGTGCCTGACGATGTTCGCCTACCTCGCTGCCCGTGGCCAGACTGTGCCTGAGAAAAAGAAACACATCATCGGCGCTACGGCGGTCCTCACCGAGGCAAGCTCCGAACTGCCGTTCGCCGCGCGGATCGACACGGGCGCCGCGTCGTGCTCGCTGCATGTCGAGAAAGTGGAGATCGAGGACGAGGCCAAGAAACCGCTCGACAACATCGGCAAATCGGTCCGCTTCCAGATCAAGAACGAACAAGGTAAATCGGCATGGGTGGAATCGACGATCGCCGGTGTCGTCCGCGTTCGATCGTCGGCGCTGAAGGACGGCGAATTTGACCGTCGCTACAAAGTGCGGCTCACCTTGAAGTGGGGCGATTTCGACAAAGAGGTGCTCGTCACGCTCAACGATCGTACGGACATGAAATTCCCCCTCCTGGTGGGTCGCAATTTCCTCCGCCACGATTTCCTCGTCGACGTCGATATCGACAATCGTGACCAGCCGCTAGCAAAACCGCGCGACGATTCCTAGCTGCCTCGCACTTCTCGCCGCTGCTAGCGTCAACACCCAAGTTGACCGCTGCGTAGAAATCGACATACTTGGGCTCCCGCGTAGGTCAGGCTCTGCCTGACAATCTGACAATCGGCTACGCAGCGACCCAATCAAGGAAGAGAGGGTGTCATGCCGCACGGCTCGCACTTCGGACGGTTCGTCCTCGCATTCATCTCAATCGTCGCCACGCTGGCAAACGCATCGGCCACCAGCGCCGAGTCGACGCCAAAATCCGCCACCGCGTCGACCACGCCCATTCCGGCCGAATCCGCACCGCAGCCAGTCGCCGACAAGCGGGCCGAGAATGCCGAGCTGCTGCGCGTGGCCCAGCGCCGCCTCGAATCGGGCGACCCAACCGATAGCGCGGCGGCACAAACCGTCGCTTTGCATCAATCGCTCGATGCCGTGCTCGCCCAGCAGCAGGCCGTCGAACAACAGATCAAAGATCTGGAAAAGCGAAAACTCGAGCTGGAAGGCCAGTTGCAGTCAGCGCCCGCTGCCGATGCAAAAGCGACGTTTTCATTCGTCGAGCTGGACGAGCTCAAAGATGAATTGGCGACCGAGGAGGCCCGCGGCAGCCTTGCCGACGACAAGTTGACCGGTTCAAAGAATGCGTTGGAAAAATCTCAAACCGCGCTCGACGACAGCGAAACGGCGCGCCGCCAGGCGCAAGAGGCGCTCGAAAACGGCAAGAACACCGACAAGGTCTCCGAGCTGGCGGTCGCTGCCGACGCGGCCGTGCAAACCGCCCGGCTCGCCGCCGAAACGGTCACGCTTCGCAAGACCGAAGTCGCGCGAGATAAGCTGGCGCAGGAAGTGCAGCGGCTGGCCGTGCAACTTCTTAAGGACCGTATTACCAGGCTCAGCCCGCTCGTTACATTCACAGCCGCCGACTACGAGGCACAAATCGCGTCCATCAAGAAGAAAGAGGAGTCGGCCGGCAAATCGCTGCTCCGCGCGCAAACCAACCTGCAGAATGCGACCGTCGCGCTGCAGCAGGCCCAGAAGGAGCACGACGCTGAAACCGGCGACCGAACCATCGCCGCCGAGAAACTCGAGGCCGCCCGTTGGACTCGTGAAAAGCTGTCCGACGAAATCGACTCGCTCACGCAGCGTCAGAAGCGCCTGGCCGATCAGCGCGTCGCCTGGAATCGCCGCTACACCAATGCCTCGGCGGACCGCTCAGCGCCCGATAAAAAGGCCTTCGACGAACTGAAATCGTGGCAAAAGGAAACCCGCACCATCCGCGACGATCTGGCCGCCGACCTGCGCGCGGAAATCCTGCGCATGCGCGACGTCCGCAGCTCCGTTACGGCCATCACCAAGAAACTCGATGCCGCCGCCAAGGATGGCCCGGCCGCCCTCAAATCGTGGCTCGACACCCAGAAGCGACTGGCCGAGGAAACGCTCCGCATCCACGAGTCGAACCTGGTGACGATCGAAACCAGCCGCCGCGTCCATGAAAAGTTGCTCGACGAAATCGGCCGCGACGTGCAGATTATCAATCCCACGAATCTGGCACTCGGCGTCTGGCATCAGGCGGAACTGATCTGGTATCTGGAAGTCACCAACATCGCCGGACAGTCGATCTGGGTCGGCAAGATCATCATCTGCCTGATGTTATTCAGTGGTGGCTGGATGTTCGCTCGGATTTCGTCGGCCGTATTTGCCAACCGCGTCCTGCGGCGGTTCCGGCTCAGCA
Source organism: Lacipirellulaceae bacterium (assembly GCA_044868555.1). GTDB lineage: Bacteria > Planctomycetota > Planctomycetia > Pirellulales > Lacipirellulaceae > JABDGM01. The sequence goes on from JBIOWO010000361.1 coordinate 5,223, forward strand.
AGGACGCCACCGCCGCCGTGCGATCACTTGTGTTCTACGCGCTGTTCGCCGCCGTTTCGCTGGCCGCGCTGCGAACCGTCAACGTGCCCCTCACGGCCTTCACGATCCTCGGCGGTGCGCTGGCCATCGGCGTCGGCTTTGGCAGCCAGGCGCTGATCAACAACTTCATCGGCGGACTGATCATGCTGGCCGAGCGGCCGGTGCGGCTTGGCGAACGGATCACCTTCGGCAGCTACGACGGCGTCGTCGAGGACGTCGGCTTCCGCTGCACGAAGCTCCGCACAGGCAACGACCATCTGGTGACCATTCCCAACTCCACGCTCGTCAACGAATCGATCGAAAACGTCGCTCGGCGGCGGACGATCAAGCGCATCATGAACGTCGCCATCCCTTGCGACACGCCGCGCGACAAAGTGGCCGACGCGGTGCAGGCCATCCGCGACGTCCTCGAAGAAAAGGACCTCCGCGATCGAATTCACCCCATCGTCGGCTTCGAGGAATTCCCGCCCCGCGTCCACTTCCACGAGCTCACGACGACGAGTCTCAACATCCAGGTCGTCTATTGGTACGCGCCCACGGAATGGTGGGGCTACATGGAGCACAGCGAACGGGTCAACTTCCGCATCATGGAAGAGTTCGAGCGCCTGGGAATCGAATTCGCCTCGCCGACGCGCACGCTGCTCTTGGTCAACGACACCAAGCGCGAACTCGCCGCTCGCGTGGCGTAACGGCCGGGTGGCACACCCAGTGCTTCCGGCAATGGGCGTGGTGAGTGCCAGTTCGATTCAATCAGCCACGCCCTTCGCCCGGGGCTCAGGGACGTGCCACCCCAATTTCTCGTAGACCTCAATCACTTCACCAACCACGGCAGCACGAATCCGGCGAACGTCAGCACCAGGAAGAAGCCGGACATATCGGTGATCGTCGTCAGGATCGGCCCTGATGCGAGCGCCGGATCCTGCCCCAGCCCGCGCAGCACGAGCGGGATCGATCCGCCAAAGCACACGGCCACCAGTGTGTTCAGCGCCAGCGCCGCCGCCACCACCGCGCCCAGCACCCAATTCCCCTGCCACATCCAACCCACGAACCCCAACAACACACCCAGCACGATGCCGTTGATGATTCCGACCGCCGCCTCCTTGCCCAGCACGCGCCACAACTCCGAAGGTCTCACCAGACCCAGCGTCAATTCGCGCATGCTCACCGCCACCGACTGATTGCCCGAGCACCCGCTCATGTCCGAGATGATCGGCAGAAACACGGCCAGCGAGATCACGGCTGACAGCGTTTTTTGATGAAACGCGATCACGCTCGCGGCCAGCACGTTGAGCAGGATATTCACGGTAAGCCAGCTCAACCGCCGCATGCAGCGAATCCGCACCGGCATCGTGCGCAGCTCCTCGCCGCCGACGATGCCCATGAATCGCAGGAAGCTGCGGTTCGACCGCTCCTCGGCCGCCTGCTCTACGTCGTGGCTCCGCACGACGCCCACCATCACGCCGTCCGCGTCCACCGCCGGTACGCCGAACAGCGGATGGCGATCGAAAAACCGCTCCAATTCTTCCAACGGCGCATCGTCACGAACGTGCAGCGGCTTGTCGATCATCACGGCCGACACCGGATCTCGCGGCGACGACAACACCAGCTCGCGCATCCGCAGCACGCCGACCAACTTCCCCGTCGGCGAAACAACGTATGCGTATTGCACGTCGAACCGCCGGTATCGTTCCGCATTCGCGCGCAGATCATCCAGTACATCGCCCACGGACAAGTTGTCGCGGTACGACAGATACTCAGTGATCATCAGCCCGCCAGCAACGTCGGGCGGATACGCTAGCAATCGCCGCGCATCGCGGGCCTCGTCGGCCGGCATCGCGTCGAGGATTGCGGAGGCCTCGAAGATCGACAACCGCGAAATAACGTCGGCTTGCTCGTTCGAGGGCAATTCGCTAACTATCGCCGCCGCCTCGACCGCCGGCAACCGCTCGATCATCTGAGCGGCCTGCGCCTCGGGCATGTCATCGACCAGCTTGGCGGCTGCGGAGCGTGGCAACGCCGTCAGCAGCCGCGATTGATCCAAATTGCTCAAATGAGAAATTGCATGCACCGCGTCGGCCGGCTGCAACGACGTGAGCTGCTTCGTGATTGCCTGAACGTCGTCGGCCGCTACCGCTGCCTGCAAGCGTTCGATCGATTGTTTGGTGGGATCGCTCGGCATGGCCGCTTATCTCCAAATGGGGGTGACAACGTCGTGTGAAATTTGCATGAATTGCTGCCAATCCCAATCCCGAACGAACATGATTGCTGACAGCGGCGTAATAGATTTACCAGAGGGCGCCCACTATTGGAGCGCCGGAAAACTGACGATAACTACAGGCGGGTGCATAACAAATTGCGCGCATGCGGGTTGTGCTAACATCGCTGGTCGAACGGACTTGAGCCCAGCGGCGGCGGCCCGAAATTGTAGCTCGCAAACTCGTCTCCCATTTATCGCGCGGCGGTCGAACCCACCCACAAGCGACCCAATTACCTTCCCACTTCGTCTCAGCCGCCCACTTTCCCAGCGCGACGACTCATCGAAGGGGCCATTCTGCCGGAACATTTTGCAGGAGGATTGAAATGCAAGCAGCCTTAGCTCGACAACCTGTGACATCCACACCCGACCGGGTCGATTTGATCGACGCCGTGCGAGAGCAATTGGAAAACCATCCGCATTTTCGCGGACGCGTTGAATTCCTGTCGATCGGCCAGCGCGGCAAGACGCTGTACTTGTCCGGACAACTGCCGACGTTTTACCTGAAGCAACTCGCGCAAGAACTTGTGCGGCACATTCCGGGCGTCCACGGCGTCCGCAACGAAATTGCCGTCATCAGCCCCTACGGCGTGAGCAGCGAACAGTGACGCTGTAGATAGCCGACCCATCTTGGGTCGGTCCGGCGATTCTTCTATCGCTCGCGCTCAACCCGGCCAGGATGGCCGGGCTATATTCACTCCTCCTCCCGCTCCAACTGGCTCAAATTGCGCCGCCGCGCATCCTCCTGCAAGTCGGCCGCCGTATCGAGCTCGTCGACGATCTCCTCGCCGAGAATCGATTCCATCACGTCCTCTAAGCTGACGACGCCCTCGATCCCGCCATATTCGTCGAGCACGCCGAACAGGTGGGACCGCTGCTTCAGAAAATCGCGCAGCAGCTCGTGTCCTTTCGCAGTTTCCGGCACTAAGTGCAGCGGCCGCATCAGCGTGCGCAGCTTGCGGTCGAACTGGTCCTGCGCCATGCACGTGAGGATGTCTCGCGCGAGCACCTGGCCGATCCAGTTTTCCGGGTCGCCGTCGTATACCGGAACTCGCGACTGCTTCCACTGCTTGACCGAATCGTGCACCTGGCCGATCGACGCGTCGGCCGACAGCTTGAACACGACCGACCGCGGCGTCAAAATATCGGCCGCCTTCACATCGTCCAGCCGCAACACGTTTTGAACCAGCCGTGCTTCGAGCGGCAGGATGCTGCCTTCCTCCGCACTGATCATCGCCAATTGCTCGACCTCTTCCTCCGGGGCGGAGAGAGCCGGCTCCTCGGGCTGAATCAGCTTCGTCAGCTTTTCGATCAGCCAGATCACGGGCGCGAGCACCCAGATCAATGCGGCCCACACCAGTGCCACGGCCGGCGCTACCGACCGGCAATAGACCACGCCGACCAATTTGGGGATAATTTCAGAGAAGACTAAGACGGCCACGGTGAACGCCGCGGCAAACCATCCGACCGCCGATTCGCCGAACAACTGCTGCGCTTGGTGTCCGGCGATCGCCGCGCCCGCCGTATTGGCAGCCGTGTTGAGGATGAGGATCGCCGAGATTGGCCGCTCCATGTTCTCCTTGAATTCGCGCAGCACGTTGCCGGCAACGCTGCCCGAATTCGACAGCGTCATTACGTACGTCATACGCACCGCGTAGATAGCCGACTCCGACATCGACGAAAACGCCGAAACCAATAGCACGATCGCCACCGAAACTACAAAGAGCGTCATCCGCAAACCTCCGTCGGACGAAACGTGAGTAGGTGAGTAGGTGAGTAGGTGAATAACAGAGTTCACTGTACTACTGTACTCAGTACTTTGTACTCATCACGCAATGCTAGGTACTGC
>JBIOWO010000362.1:0-6373 GCA_044868555.1 Lacipirellulaceae bacterium
GGGAGGGGTCACAACTCCCTTCTTAGATGCGGCGAGAAGTCCGGTCAGGGGTCCTCGCCAACCGCGCGTCAGGCCGCTGCCGTTAGGCTTTACACTCGCGGCCGGATACCAATTCAACTCTTCCCACAGATCCCACGTTGTGAATCCGTCGGTTCGGCCGGCGTTGCCGCGATAAGAGCCCGTGCGAAATAGAACTCTTGGATCTCCGTTTCCTGGACCGCTATCCGGATTGACCAGCTCGCTCGGCAGATCCGATGGGCAGTGGTACATCGGCACAAAAGTCTGGCGGAACTGAATCACCCTTACATTCGTCGGATCGGCAATCGAAATGTTCGGAATATAGATTTCCCTGAGTGACTGATCTTCGGCATAGGCCATGATCTCGCGCGTCCAGCCGTTGTAGTACTGACCTTGTGTGTCCAGCTCGACGCCTGGCGGGAATGTCTTTCTCGACGACTCATAATTGAGGATCGCCAACCCCATTTGCTTGCAATTATTGGCACACTGCGTACGGCGGGCCGCTTCCCGCGCCGCTTGAATCGCGGGCAGCAAGAGGGCCACCAGGATGCCGATGATGGCAATCACGACGAGCAGTTCGACCAACGTAAAGCCGCGATTCGCGGAAGAAGGAATCCATTCGGCCCTTCGCCGCAAAGATCGATATTCCATGACACCCACCTCATGTCAGGTTAGTAAAACTGCCCCACGACGAATCCATCGCTGGAAATAGCCAAGAATCCGAATGCGCTGCGGAATGACCGATCCGCGTCGAGACGAGACCTGCTATTCCGCACGGACCCGCGGCCTGTCCGCCCAGCGTCACCGGCCAGCCCGCGCCACTAGCAGTATATCCGTCCATTTTATGGAAAATTGACAAACAATCCACTCAGAATTGCCAAACTATCAATTCGAAGCCAGGTCGAAATCGGCTTTATCTGCCCCTTCCGATGGTACGGTAAAGGTCAGCAGGTCGGAGTTCCACCGATCCGAGACCGGTCGCGACCTGAAGATCGAACGCGAAGACAAGAAACCCAACCAAACCTGCCAGCCAGCCCGAATCGCTCACCCAACCGCCCAGCCTACTGACGTACGGTTGCCGAGCCACTACCGACCCTTAATTTTACCGCAACCATGCCGCGTGTTTCAATCGAATTGCGTCGCGGCCCTCGGAGCCCTTTGAGAGGCAAGAATCCCCTGAAATTTACGGGCGCGAGGCGTCTCGGGCCATTGCCGGATAGCGGCGAATTCGTTGAGCTTTCCCCGCAAGTTCCTACAGATTCTGGGCATCGGTCAAGCGCGTTCGACGATTCAGGTTTTCGCCACGCAACGCCAAGATCGGTCGCTCGCGTGCGAATACCCGGTTAGCCGGCACGGGTCGCCGGCGTTCTCGCTTCTTTTCGCAACCCTGTTTGGGAAGGAGGAAAGTATGTCCCGATTCGTATCATTCCTGGTCCGTCGCATGGTCCGCTGCGTCGCGTTGACCGCAGTGGCGTATTTCGCCATCGTCGCTGCGCACGCACACGCGTTTGCCGCGGAAGGCGAAAGCACGCCCGGCCGCATCGATTTCAACGAAGCCAATTTGCCGGCGGCCACGGTCGAGGTGAACCTGAGCCAGGGAATGTTCGGCGACCTGGTTGGATTGGGTGAGGCGGCAATCGCCGGCGTGGCGGAAACGTTGCGGCAATCGGCCGGCGCCGGCCGCGGCAGCGAGGGCACTCGGATCGCCGCCGAGCAGTTGGCGGCCGCCCAGCAGTTGGTGCAATTGGTCCAAGGCGTCGTCCACGAAGTTCGGGTGCGCGTGTACGAGGATTTTCCCAAGGAGTCGGTGGATGCCGACTCGTTGATGACGCACTTCGACAACCAGCTGCGTTCGGACAAGTGGGAGAACATCGTCAAGGTCCGCGACGGAAAAGAGAGCGTGCGGGTATCGCTGCTGCGTAAGAACGGCGCCGTCCTGGGCGCATTCGTCGTGGCCTCGGATGGCCGCAGCCTGGTGCTGGCCAATGTGGTGGGCGATGTCTCGCCGGCCAACGTGAAGAAGCTGACGTCGGCGGCCGCCACGATCGGGCTGGAAAACGGCCTGCAGCAAGTGCTGGATCAGAAGATGCAGAAGCTCCACCATCGCCTGCCGCCGCCCACGCTTTCGGCGCCAACGCCACCGACGCCGCCAGCGCCCCCTGCGACTCCGAGTATTCCGCAGCCGAGTCCGCCGGATGCTGGAAGTGAATCGCCGCATTGATTACCGCTACGGGACGCCCGTCGTTTCGAGAGCCCCGCCGGCAAGGCCGACCGGGGCTCTTGTTTTTGAGTGCCTGCAATGGGGCCGGCGATCGCATGGATTGAACTGCGCTTTCAGCGTCCGGACTGGATGATCGCGACTCGCCGTGAGTAATTTGACGTCGGATCGCTTTGGGCGCGAACGTCAATGCGGCCGTATGCCGCCCTTGTAATGTCCAGACGTAGTAAGCGGTCCCCGGCAGCAACGTCGCGTCCTGCATCAGTTCACACGTCACGACATGGTCCATCGGCGCGCCAGTTGCATGATGCACAACAGGGACAGTTTGTTCCGGAAGGGGCAATGTTTTCACGCGAAGAAGGAGGAGCACGACACTATGTCCAGGTTCACTACAGCGCAGCGACGCGTACGCTTCGAGTCGTTGGAACAACGGCAGCTTTTGGCCGGCGACGTCGTGGTTGGCGTCGTACAAGGCGATTTGGTGGTCCAAGGCGACGAGTTGGACAATCACATTGCAATCACCGCCGGTGCGGAGGCGGGGTCGTTTGTCGTCACCGGTTTGGACGGCACCACCGTTCATTTGGAGGGTCAGGCGGCCGCCGGCGAAGTGACGGTTGCCGGTGTAAACGATGATTTACGAATCGATCTCGGCGATGGTAGCGACACGCTCGAGCTGGCTGATGCCGTCGTGAACGGCAGCGTGTCCATTCGTATGGGTGTGGGCGACGACAGCGTAGCCGTCGGTTCTGAGGATGGTGGTGTCGGCGAAGCGCTGGCCGGCTTGTTCGATGAAGACGTTTCTGTCGCTATTCGCGGATCGCTGCGGATCAGCACCGACGGCGGCGAAGATCAAGTCGTCGTCGACGACGCGGCCGTGCGCGGATTTCTGGATATCCACACCGGAGCAGACAACGACTCTGTGTCGCTCGGCAGCCTCGTGGATGCCAACGGCGGCGTCGGGCTGAATGGAAGCTCGAATGGAGCCGGCGAGAATGGAGACGATTTGGCCTCACGGCTCAAAGTGCGAGCAGGACTCGGCGTTAACTTGGGAGATGGCGACGATACGCTCAACATCCATCAAGTGGCCGCGCATCTGAGTGCGATGGTCGACGCCGGCGCCGGTAACGACATGATCGACGCGCGACTCAGCAGCATGTTCGGTCTGAGCGTGCTGGGCGGCGATGGCGGCGATCATGTGACCACCGAAGGCCTGCACGCGAGATTTCTGAGTGTCTTCGCCGGCGCCGGCAACGATACGGTCGAAATCATCGACTCGGCCTTTTCGTCGTTATGGGTCGTTCTGGGCAGTGGCGACGATGAGCTGGCCACGACGAATATGGAAGCAAGGCTGGCCGTTTTGCTTGGCGGATTGGGCGAGGACACGTTCAACCAGCTAGGCGTCGACGATTTCCTGTTCGACGTGATCGACGGATTCGAGCTACCGGAATTGATCAGCTCGCCGCTCGGTAGAATGCCATTCGGCGTATTGCCGCCGTTTGGCGGAGGCTTAGGGCACCGCTTCAAGTGATATATCGTGAGACCCTGAGCGAAAAGAGGGGCCGCACGGACGCTGGCCCCTCATTTCCGCTTGCCCAATTTGGCTGCAGTTGGCAAACTGTGGCCCATGACCGAGCTATTTGCTGCCTCTTCGCTGCTGGCTTTTGTAGCGCTCACGGCCCTGGAAATCGTCCTCGGCGTCGACAATCTTGTGTTCATCGCGATTCTCACAGGCCGGCTGCCGCCGGAGCGGAGGAGTATCGCCCGCAAGCTCGGGCTGAGCATGGCCGCCCTGGGCCGAATCCTGTTGTTGTTGGCCGCGTCGTGGGTGATCACGCTCGACAAGACGAAAGTCATCAATATCGACGCGTGGAAATGGCACCTGTCGATTCGCGACCTGATCTTGATCGCCGGGGGCATGTTCCTGTTGGCCAAGGCCACTTGGGAGATTCACCAAAGCCTGGAAGGTGAGATGCATCATGGTGAGGCCGGCGGCGAACAGCGCCACGCGACCGTCGGCAACGTAATCGGCCAGATCTTGTTGCTCGACCTGGTGTTCTCAATCGACTCGGTGCTGACGGCGGTCGCCATGGTCGAGCCGGGCAACCCGGAGAAGTTTTTCTCGCCGCCGATTCCGTTTACCACCGTCCCCTGGCCGGCGATGGCGCTGATGAGCGCGGCCGTGCTGATCGCTGTGGCGGTTATGGTGTGGTTCATCAATCCGGTGTCGAACTTCATCGAGCGTCATCCAACGGTGAAGATGCTGGCGCTGGCGTTCCTGCTGCTGATCGGAGTAGTGCTGGTCGCCGACGGATTTGATGTTCACATTCCCCGCGGGTACATCTACTTCGCGATGGGCTTCAGCATCGTGGTGGAAATGCTGAACTTGAAGATGCGGGCGCGAAAACAGCCGGCGTAGCCGTCGATGCTAGCAAATGGCTGATATGGCGCGGTTGCCGGGGCGTCGCTGAACTGCTATCTCTTCGCCTTCTCATCTACAGGAACCATTGGTTGGCGAATACATGCGCTTCCAAATCCATTTCTTGGCGGTCGCGACACGTCTTCACCTTGCGCCGGCGTGCGATGCCGATGAGGCCGCGCAGTCAATTGCGGCGGCAGAATCGAACACTGCGAGTGCGCAGCTGCCGTACTCTCAACTCGCTATCACCGCGCAGCCCGAATCGCCGCAGCCGATCTTGCAGACGCAATACGAACCACCGGTGTATCCCGATTTGACGTATGTACCGCCCTACCCGGCTCCGACGGCGGGGCCTGCGGGTGCGCCAGTGCTTCCGCCGCCCTGTTGTGACGTTTGCGGCAGCTCGAATGGCTGCGAGTGCGATGTTCCCTGGTGCCGCAGCGGGTGGAAGCTTGGGTTGGAGCTATACGGTCTGCAATCGAACATCACCGACAATGCCTTCGGTCCTTGGCCGGACGATGGTGGCGGCGCCGCCGAGATCTCGCTGGGTTACGAGTGGCTGAGCGGCTTCGGCATCCGAGCCAATTGGTGGAGCTTTTTTGAGGACGCCAATGTGCAGGGTCCGGATGTCGAGCTGTCGATGGGCACATTTCAGCTCGATTTCTACAAAGCGATCGTAGCTGGCCACAGCGAGCTGTTGATCGGCGCGGGCCCCGCGGGCGGCGTGTTGAAATTTCGCATTCCCTCACTAAATGACCGAACGGAATTCCGTGGTGGCGGGGCAAGCGTCTTTGCCGAAGGGTACTACCCGTTTCTGCGGCGACCGCTGTGGGAATTGGCATTCGTCGGCGCGTCCCGGATGACACTGTTGACGGGCGACTGGCGCGACAGCGGCGGCGGCATCGTCGACGATACCGACGGCGACAGCATGTCGATTTGGGAAATAGGATTTGGTCTGGAGTTTCGCCACCGCTTCGGCAAATGCTACGACAACTTCTGGTTCCTCCAGGCCATGCCGGAACATCAAGTGTGGACCAGCGAGTGGATGGGCGACGAACTGGGGAGCTCCGTGGCACTTTCGGGCCTAAATCTCAACCTCGGTTTTTCGTGGTGAGCCGCCGACCGAACGCCAATGAGCTATCGTAGCTGGCGGCAATCCCGCGCTGCGGCGTTGGCGCGTGGACGACGGTTTGCTACAAATTGCGCCCACTTTTCTCTGCGCTTCTTCTCCACGTCGCCCATTTGGGATCGCACTCATGAGCTTGACCAGGCTCACTGCTGCAATTGCGCTGTCGCTCCTGGGCGCCTTCGCCAACGCGGCAAGCGCGGCGCCGCACGAGGAAATGCCGCCGGTTCTTGGCGGCATTCAGCAGCCCTACGATTTGGTGCCTTTCGATCCGCAGGCGTATGTCGAGGCTACGGATTTCGAACAACCGTATACAAATGCAGAGCAGCCGTCGGATGCAGGCGGACCGTATGAGGATTGCGGTCAGCCAATTCCCGGTTGTTGTGATGTGTGCGGAGAGCGCAGCAACTGCTGCTGCGATGTGAACTATCGGAGTGGATGGACGCTGGCCCTGGATGCCTCGGCACTGCAGTCGCACATGGCGTCCAGAGACGTTGACGCCTGGCCGGAGGGCCTGTAAATCTTTTTGTGTCAAGCCAGCACGAATGTCAATTGTTGGTTAGTTCGGGTACGCGGCCTTCGTAAAGGATGGCGA
>JBIOWO010000363.1:0-13686 GCA_044868555.1 Lacipirellulaceae bacterium
CACCGGGATCGGTCGACGGCTCGGCCCTGTTTCCCGGTGGTTTTTCTTGCGCGGCACTGCTAGCGTGAACTCGACTTGCCGGCGGTGCGATCGGCCGGTATTCTTCGCCCACTCATCCGCTGCCGGCATGGCCATCGGCCGCCGGACCTCAGCTTATCGAACGACTCGGCGCAATGATGCGCCGCGACTTTTCTGTGCACGGGAGGAACGATGGATCGTTCTCGCGCTCCAGGTTTTGCCGCCCATACCACGACCGCGTTGCTGTTGGCCGTGGGCACGCTGTTGTCGGCCGGCGGCTGCGCCCAGCTTTTGGCCACGGGCCTGTACGTGTGGGATGGCGGCAGTCTGGCTCCGGCCGAATGCGATGCCTTGGAGGGCCAGCGGGTCGTTGTCGTTTGCCGGCCGCCGGCGTCGCATGAGTATCGCTACGCCGGCGCTTCGCGCGAGGTTGCCAAGCGTGTCAGCGAAAAGCTCGTGGAGAACGTCAAGCGGATCGACGTCGTCAACCCGCGAGAAGTCGACAACTGGGTCGACCAAAACGACTGGGGCGACTTCGACGAACTCGCCGAAGCGGTGCACGCCGACAAGGTGGTCTACATCCAGCTCGATGATTTCGAACTGTACAAAGGCAAGACGCTGTACCAGGGCACTGCCGACGTGACCGTCAGCGTCAAGGACGTGAAGGATCGCAACCGGGACGAGTGGGAACGTCACTTGGGCGAAATCCTGTACCCGGTCAACAGCGGGATCCCGGCTCAAGACAAGCCGCCACAACAGTTTGAACGCGAATTCGTCGAGATCGTGGCCGACAACATCGCGGTCAATTTCTACCGCCACGACCCGAACGCCGGATTCGCTCTCGACGCGATGGCGAATCGTTAAGCGCGCTGCTTGCGGCTTCGAATGCTGGTCGGCGGCGTGCGCGCACGATGAGCGTGGCCGGTTGGCCGCCGCGTAGCGCGGCGTCCGGCTGGTATCTCATTGACAGCGAATTTTCAAAGATCGAGTTGACGCGCCGAACGTCGCGAGCGATTCCAAATGGTCGGCGTGGTTTCAAAAAAGGGCTGGAAATTCCGAAGGGGTCACGTAGTTCGTGGCAAAAGTGCCTTGTTTTTTCGAAGGGGTCACCAGGCGTCGTCGTAAGTCGTTAAAGTTTCGAAGGGGTCACGTGACGTGTGGTGGTCGCGGTTCTCAATTGGGCAATTGAGGAAGGCGCGGCAATTGTTGTGATTCGGGCGTGTCTTGGTGATCGTGAGCGCGCACCGTGAGCGGCGGCGCGCGTTGGGTGAAGCTGCCTGAAGTCGGTTTGATCTGCAGTGAGTTGTGGCGTGGGTCAGAATACCGGCTCGCGGGCCGGATTTCATCTGTTATTTTTGGCCACCGATGGAAAAGTTGTTGTCAACCGGTGAGTATTCCAGGGGTTTCCACCCCTGGCTATTGACGCGCGCCCCGTTGGGGCGAATACAGGGCTCGCCTCCGCCACAAGATCGCCAGACTTCCAAATCCTCGAAGCAGCAATGTGCTTGGCTCAGGAAAACGGCTCGTGTTCCGTCGTTTGGCTAAAGGCCATTCTCATCGTAGCCTAGGGCTACGCCCTAGGTGCGGGTTTGTTTTCCGACGTTTGGCCAACGGCCATATTCATCCATTCGTGCATGTACACGAGTGAATATGGCCTGCGGCCAAACGTGTGATGGGGGATGCTTTCCTGGGGCGATGCCCCAGGCTACGGTGGAAAAAGGCCTACGGCCAAACTTATCGTCGTCGCCGCCAGAACACCGCCAGACTTCCCAAGCAGAGAAGCAGCAGCGTGCTTGGCTCGGGGATCGCGATACTTGCGACGCGAAAACCAATGATGGCCCCGTTCGTCGGGTTGCCATTGCCCCGGGTCGACGCGAGCAAGTCGTTGGAGTTGTTGTTCCAGCCGCCGCCGCGAATCCCGCGAGTAGACGAACTTGAGTCGTTCACCAGATCAAAGTCGGTCTCGTCCCATTCCGGGGCGTTGCCGCCTTGGCCCATCGTCCCGTACGGACTGAGTCCACCGGCAAGCGTGATGTCCGCGGGGTTAGCCTGTCCGCTATACACCGCGGTGCCAGCCGCCGTGCCGCTGGCCACTGGCGTTGGCGCGACGACGTTGCTCCCGGTCGGATAGTTAAAATAGACGCCGCTAGTTGGATCGTAGTACGCCGCCTTGTACCATTCATCGGCGCTGGGCAGAAAATATCGCGCTCGGCTGCTGCGGAAAAGATTATTCGCGTTGTAGCCCGGATCGCTCTCATCCCACAGTAGAATGTTCTGGTTTGCGTTGTAACCAGCTTCTCCCGGCTGCTGGGCAAACTTATAGGCGGGCGTGCTGCCGCTGCTCGTATTGAGCCAATTGACGAACCGGGCCGCCGCGTTCCAACTCACACTGGTGGCTGGCTTGTCGGGGCCGCGGGTGAATTTCATGATGCCGAGTCCGCCCAGGGCGTTGGCCTTATCAATCATCTGCTCGGAGATTTCAAATTTGCCCATTCGATACGTGTAGGGCACTGAACCGGCAAAGTCCGGGTTGGCACTGACGTCGTCGGCGACGTTGTTCGGATCGCCAATGCTGACGAACTCGATGTCGAACGTGTTCGCTCCGCTGCCGAACGTGTCGGCTGCCGCGCGATCCGTGGAGGAAAAGCACACGACGGCAGCCAGAATTGCAGCACAAAGCAGACCGCGGCCGAGCGAGAGTCCCCTGGTTTTCGTCTCTCCGGCGCGATAGGATAAGAGCATGTCCACGAATGCTGTCCACGAATCGGCGATCATGGAACGACTCATTCTTTCGCCTGAGAAAGCCGAGGCGATTGTGTCGCTGGCCTTTGCGCGCGAAGACCAAGAGCGGATGCGCGAGCTGATGGAACGCAACAACGAGGGGTTGCTCACCGACGCCGAGCGGGCCGAGATGGAAGGCTTTCGCCGCGTCGGAGCTCTGCTTGGCATCCTGCAGGCGCGGGCGCGGCTCGCTCTGGGCAACACACACGCGTCCGAATAATCGTCGTGGCTATCAACAGCGAACTTCGCCAGCTTGTGTTGACGCGCGCGGGCGGCTCGTGCGAGTTCTGCCGGATGCCTGACCAGTTCGATCCGTTGCCGTTTGCCATCGATCATATCCGTCCGCGGTATCACCATGGTCCGACCACCGCCGAGAACCTGTGCGTCAGTTGTTTCAACTGCAACACGTTCAAGGCGGTCAACGTCGCCGGCCACGACCCCGACACCGGCGAACTGACGCCGCTCTTTCATCCCCGCAGCGACGACTGGGACGCGCACTTCGCGTGGGACGGTCCCTACTTGCGGGGACTCACGGCCGTCGCTCGCACGACGATTGACGTGCTTCGCATGAACCTTCCCGAGCGCGTAGAACATCGCCGTTTGCTGATGGTACTGGGCGTGTTTCCGGCGTCGTAGAAGGCACATGCCAAGTCCTCCCGCACCGATGGCGAGCAGCAGCGTGCTTGGCTCGGGGCTAATCGCGACGAGGAAAACGAAATTGAGCATAGTGGAATCGAATTCTCAGAACACTAATCAACGCTAATCTGCACTAATCCAATTCGTCTTATCAGCGAAGATTAGCGGAGATTAGTGTTCCTCTCTATCCGCCGCGTTGACAAAAAAAGAATCGACGGTCGAGCGGCTTCATTCGCTTGTCATTACTGACACGCGCGAAACCGCTGGGCTGTCGATTCTGGATTGGCGATACTCTGTGTGAAAGCGGCGTTTGCCGCCAAGTCAGCGACAGTATGTCGCTCCGCCCGGAAAATGTCAAGACTTTTCAGCGAGTAATCCAAACTACGTAGATTAGCTGGCCCGCTGAAGGAGCAGAAAAGGTGGGGCAGAAAGCTGATGGCTGGAGGGGACAGGGGGCAGGAGGGGTCAGTCCCATTTTTGCTGGACAAAAATCGGGACAGTCCCGTTGCTCACAGCGCCGGCGGATCGCGGCGTGGTTTGGGTGGCGGCACCGGCATTTCAGGTCGCGGCCGATTGTTGTTGTTGTTCCGTTGGGCCAGCCGGCCGGCTACGTCGGTGAATCGCTCGCGCCATTCCCAGCCTAGCGGCTGCCGCAGCTCCCGCTCGGCGTCCTGGGCCCAGGGCGTGCCAGCGTGTTCGGCCACCACGCGCTCGAGGTACAGCTTGGCGTCGGCCGCGTTCCTGGCGAGGGCACTGTTTTCGCCCACTGAGTTCGACGGACGCAGCTCCCAGGTATCGTTCTTTTCATCCTTGAATTTGAGACCCTGTTTCGCCTCGGCCAGCATCGTGTTGTAGCCTTCGGTCCGCACCAGCACGGCCAGCGCCCGGCCGATCGCCAGGTCGAAGCCGGCCTGCCAGCGCGGCGTGGCGATCTTTGGCCGATCCTTTTCGCCCTGCCGCAGCAGGCCGACAAGCTGGTTCATTTTCGGTTCGAGCCTGGCGGCCGTCCGCTGGGCGTTGGACAAATCGCGGGCGAATTGGCCGTCGTCAACCTTGGGGAACCGCAGCCGCACGTTTTCCATGGGCGAGACCGCGGACAACTGGGCCGCCTCGACCAGCGCCGCGCAGGCCCGGTTCGATTGCAGCAACTTCTGATATTCGGCGGTCGACACGTAGTCCGGCCGATAGTTGCGCATCACCCGCGGATCGAAGAACATCGCGATGTGCGACGACATGGCGGCCGTTTCCCACTGCTGGATCCGCTGGCCCAGCTTGCGATTCGGATGCACGGTGAAGTACAGGCCGCCCGTTTCATACGCCAGCCGGCACAAACCGAACGGCCCGAAGCCGGAATCGACCTGGCTCTCCTCCTCGGCGGTGCCGCCGAAGAGCAGCATCAGCCGCTCCGGCAGGACAGACTCCGGCCCCTGATGCACGGGCGCCCATTGCGGCGACTGGTCGAACTTCGGGTCCGGGTCGATGTACTTGACGTAGGCCGTCACCCGCCCGAACGGCGCCGGCACACCGACCACGTACACCGGCATTTCGTACTTGCGACAGACGTCGACCGCCTGGTCCAGGTATTGGACATCGTCGCCCGCTTCGTCGGTGAACACGACGATCATCACGTTCCGCCGCGGCGAGGCGAGCCGATGATGCCGAAATTTGTCGGCCAGATACTGCACCGATTGGAAAACATTCTCCTGGCCCTTGCCATCGGGATCGTCACGAATCGCTCGGACCGATGACTTGATTTCTGCCAGATCGTTGGTCGGCTCGGGAGTCAATAGCTCGACGCCCGTGCCAAACTGGGCGACGGTCGTCAACAGCGGCGTATCCTGGTGTTGCTTGAACGCCTGGTTGCCGGAGGCTTCGATCGTCCCCAGCTCCTTGTAGACGCGGTCGAACCGCTTGGCGATCGCCTCGCGCTGCGGCTTGAGGCTGCCCGATTGATCGAACAGCCACAGCACCAGTGTCGGCCGCTCGTCGAGCGAGAGCAGGATTTCGTGCGTGATGCGATCGACGGCGCCGACGGCGCCGCTGGTGCCCACGCTTCCCGCGCCCTTGACGATCACGTTTTCCGTGATGTTCGGGCCTTCCAGCACGGTCCGGTCAAACTCTTGCACGGCAATCTCGCCCACGGGCGACGTGGGATCGATGTCGTACGCGATCTGGGATTCCTCGGCCGGCGCCGTGGCAATTGGTTGGGCGCCCTCGACGCCACTCACGCCGAGCGCACCAATGTGCTCTTGCGCATCGGGCGAGAAATGAAACTCCTGCGGCAGCGGCTCATCGTCCAACTCGAGCGGAACGGCCGAGAGCAGCATGTTGTTTCGAATCGGTATCAGCAGCGTCAGATACGCCAAGACGACGAGCGCGGTGAGATGGACCACCAGGCTAAAGAGCCAAGCCACGACATCCTGGGCCAGCGAGCGATCGCCGGCACCGTTGCCCAGGCGCCACCAGGGGGTCACTTTTTCGACGAGCGACACAACCGAGTCCTCGTTGCTGTTCCGCGGGACGACTCGACCGCCCTGCGGCGGCCGGCTTCCTCCACTTCCCATTTTCAATCATTTTGCCGGTTTCGGCAACTGAATCCCGCCTCGAAAAATGTACTCATCTCGCTCCGCGAGATGAATTTCCTCTCGCGGCTTCGGCCGTGAGCTCAGCCGAATGAAGCGAGAGGAATACACGGCCCGGCTGCGGAACTAAATCCGGCTGGCTATAATCGGCCATATCCGGGCCGGCGACGTTTTCGCCATTGGTTTTCTGCCGGCCGACCTCAACCTGCCTCTATGAAAGGGTATCCGATGATTCGCCACGGGTGGCCGACTGGCGTCGGATTTTTGCTCGCAGCGTTCGTGGCGGGCCCCGCCCCACTGTGGGGTCAGGCGCCGGCGCCGCAAGTCGTCCAGCTCCGCACCGCCGACGGCGTCCAACTCGCCATCACGTACTACCCGAGTGCCGTTCGGGCCGGCATGCCCGAGGCCAAGCAGGTCACGCCGGTCGTGCTGCTGCACGACCACAAGGATACGCGAGCGATTTTCGGCCCGCTCGCCGCGCTGCTGCAAACGCCGCCCCGCGACGATCCGGATCGCCCGTCGTTTGCCGTCGTCGCCGTCGACCTGCGCGGACACGGCGACAGCACCAAGCAGATGTTTCCCAACGGCACGCAACAAAACCTTGACGCGGCCAAGATCGGCCGGGCCGACGTCTACTCGATGGCCGCCCTGGACATGGAGGAGGTTCGCCGCTTTCTCGTCACCAAGAACGACGAGGGAGTGTTGAACCTGAACAAGCTCTGCCTGATCGGATCGGGAATGGGCGCGAATGTGGCCGCCAATTGGGCCGTCGAGGATTGGCGCGTGCCTCCGCTGGCGATCGGCAAGCAAGGCCAGGACGTGAAAGCGCTAGTCATGATTTCGCCGCGGTGGAACTTCGAGGGATTGTCGATGCAAGGGCCGATGCGGCTGCGCCCACTCAAGGAACAGGCCGCTTGGATGCTGATCTATGGTAAGGACGACTTAGACGTCGTCACGGACATCCGCCGCATCGATAAGCAGATCAAAGCCTTCCATCCCGAGACCGACGGCAACGGCGCTCCACGACCGACTGATTTCGTGGTGCTCGAATTGCCCTCGAAGCTCCAGGGCGATAGCCTGTTGACGAAGCTAGGCAGCACCGTGAACGACCGCATCCTCAACTTCTTGATCGAGAACGTGGCGGCGAAGAATCTGCCGTGGGCCGCGCGCCGCACCAGATTGCCGTAGCGCCCGGGGTCGCGTCACTCCACCGGCTTCGGCGGCAAGAGCTGCGCTCGCGGCATCGTGCCGGACGCCCCAGGCAACAATCGCACAGGCACGAGGCCGGTGTGCTCCGCCGAGTGAATGGATGCGGCGCCGATCGTTCGCGATTGCGGCATGGAACTGCCAATGCCGCCAGTGTCGCCCCGCGGCGGGATCTTGAGCTCCGCGCCAATCGGCAACAACTCAGGATCGGATAACAGGCCCCGATTCAGCGCGAAGATCTCCTCGCTCCGCCGTGGGTCGTCCAAATATCGTCCCGCCAACTTGGCCAAGGAATCGCCGTCCACAATCACGTGGCTCCGCACCGACTCCTCCTCGGCGGTCGGCCACGGCGGCGGGCTGACCGGCCCGGGCGTTCGGGCCGCTTGAATCGGCTGCAAGGGTGTCGCATTGAAGTTCCAATTCGTCGAGGCCACAGACGTAGTGTCCGTCGCAAATCCGGCCGACAACACTTTGCTGTTCGCGTTGCTTTGGAGGGCCGGAACGGGCGGCCCGTACGCGGTCGCGCCGACTTGACTGACCGGAAGCGGAGTCGCCGGCCGATCCGCCGTTGGCAATGGCCGCGGCGCTTCTTGCTTCAACGTCGCGCGCGGCAGCGGCCGCGACGTCAGCAGCGGAGTGCTGAGTGCGTGCGGTGGCACGACGGTTTCCGTGCTGGCTGCCGCCGCCAATGCGGGGGGCGACGTCGACTTCGGCGTGGCCGCTGCGTTCATGTCGGTGGTGCCGAGCCGGTCCACCGTAGCGGCTGAGGATTCCGGCAGCAAGCGGACGGCGCCGACCTTGCCCGGACCGGCCGACCCGTCGGCCGATCGTGACGCTGCGGTTGTCGAATGGCTTGGCGCCGGGCCCCCGTGTGCCCACGAGTCGGGCCACAGCCGGGGATCGGGCGCGCCCAACAGTGCGGCTACCCCGTAGCCCGCGGCCACCAACGTGGCTGCGATGAATAGTTTCTTGGACGGAGTCACGACGTTCCTCGATATGGAACCAACGTCGCCAGCCACCTGCCGGGTGACGGGCAACGTCTAGCTATCGACGCGTTCGTCCGTGAACTGTCCCAGTTGACCGCGCGGCCGGCCCCAGCGGCCCCTTCCGCCGCGCAGTCTGTATCGTTCTTCGGCCAGCGGGGAAGGAGGGTTCGACCGATTCGTTGAGGGAGCGCATTTTTTGCGCAACTGGCATCCGATGGCAGCGATCGGCGAAAGAATTCCCAGCGCGCAAAGATTGCCGTAGAATTGGGTGGCATGCTCTCTCGCCGCGGCGAGTGAGCATGTTGCGTTATGGGGAAAACATGCCTACGCCGCTGCGCGGCGAAGGCATGCCACCCAAAATTTGGAACCTACCGTTTACCCGGCCCGTTCGATCACGCGCGGGCTCTCTTTGACCGTGGCGGTGATCTTTTCGCCGCTCAGCCACAGCAACACTGGCGCGGCGATGTACACCGTGCTATAAGTCCCCGCGATGACGCCCACCAGGAACGCGAAGGCGAAGCTGTGAATGCCGTCGCCGCCGAAAAAGTACAGGATCACGACGGTCAAGAACACGGTCAGCGCAGTGAGGATCGTGCGACTCAAGCATTGATTCACGCTGGAGTTGACCATCTCCGTCGTCAGTTGCGGCGACTTGCCCTTGATCTCGCGCAGCCGGTCGAATGTCACAATCGTGTCGTTGAGCGAATAGCCGATGATCGTCAACAGCGCGGCCACGATTGTGAGATTGATCTGGAAGGCGTCGATCTGCAGCGCCGACGCCAGGGCTGGAACCCAGCTTACGATGTAGTAGCTGAGGGCCATCAGGCCGATCGTGACGAACACGTCGTGCGCGACGGCGATGGCCGCCGCCAGGCCATACGACACCTTCTGAAACCGCAGCCACAAATAGATGATGACGCCAATCAAGCTGATGACCACGGCCCACACGGCCTTGCTCTGCATGTCGCTCGACACGCGGCCGCCGATCTTGTTGGCCATGGGGAATAGCGGCGTGCTTTGCATGTCTGCTTGCAGGCGATCCAAAACACTGCGCGCGGCGTCGGCGTCCAGCCCCGTCAAGCGGACGGTCCAGTTCTTGAACCGCGCGGAGCTTCCGGTGCGATAACCGGGAGCGTTCAGAATCGGCTGCACCGTCCCATGGTCGGTGGCAGCCAGCGAGTTGCGAAGCCGCTCGCGAAGCGCCTCGTAGCTGATGCCGTCGTCGTCCGTGAAATCCGGCCCGTCGTTCACCGACACCGTGGCCTCGGTGCCCGAAAATTCGCCCTCGGCAAACGGCTTCAAATCCTTCACTTCGACCGCGTAGGTCATCAATTTATCGCCAAATGTTTGCTTGACGATCTGCTGCACGTTTTCGACCGATTGATCGCTGGTGTCGATCGAGTACCGTGTGTTGGTCTCGCCCCGCTCGACCACGAGCAGGTTCTTGTCCTTGAGCTCGGTACCGACGAGCGCATCGCGGACCTCCGTGATCGGCATCTTGTCGGACGACTTGAGCGAAAACGTGACCGACGTCCCGCCGGTGAAGTCGATGTCGAACAATTGCGGGCCGCGGGCCACCGCCGCGCCCATGCCCACCGCGATCAGCACCAGCGACGCCGCGATGGCCAGCCAGCGCTTGCCCAGGAAATCGTAACTGGGTTGCGACATCAGCTTCAACATGCGGAGCTGAGTGATCCAGCCCCGCCGCTCGGCCACGTCGAAGATTACCCGCGCGACGAAAATCGCGGTGAACATGCTGGTAAGAATGCCCAAGATCAACGTCACGGCAAAGCCCTTCACCTGGTCGGTGCCGATCGCGTACAGCGCGATGCCGGAGATGATCGTGGTCACGTTCGAGTCGATGATCGCGCTCATGGCCCGGCTGAAGCCATTGCGGATGGCCATCCGCAGTGCCGCGCCGCTTCGAAGCTCCTCGCGTATGCGCTCGTAAATCAGCACGTTGGCATCCACGGACATGCCGATCGTGAGCACCAGGCCGGCCAGGCCCGGCAGCGTGAACGCCCCTTTGATCAGCACCATCAGTGCCAACACCAGGAGCAGGTTAAACGAGAGCGCAATGCAGGCCACGATGCCGGCAAAGCGGTAGTACACGATCATGAACACGACGACGGCCACCATCGACCAGAAGATGGCCTGCTCGCCTTTCTCGATCGTCACCTTGCCGAGCGTCGGGCTGACGACGGATTCGCTGATCGGCGTCTTATTGAGCGATGCGGGCAGCGCACCGGCCTTCAGAATGCCGATGATGTACTCGACTTCCTTCTGATCCATCGCGCCGCCGCTGATCTGACCGTGGTCGGAAATCGTCTCCCGAATGCCGGGAGCGCTGATTAGCCGCTTATCCAGCACGATGCCCAAGTGTCGTTCCACGCCGGTAGCAGGATCCGGCTTGTTCTGACTGGTGAGCAGGCGGAAACTGGCCGCACCGCGCCGGTCGAATGAAAAATTAACCGCCGGCCCGCCGCGCTCGTCGACCCCTTGAGTGACAGACGACAAATAATCACCCGTCACGTTCAGTGGGTCGATCAGCACCAGTGCCTCCGGCACGTCTCCCGCCATCCGGGTGACGACGCGGTTGCCCAGTTCCTCGTCCTTTAATGCCACCCACTCGGCGACCTGCCGGCCGCCGAGATAGACGTCCTTTTGAGCAGGTGGGGCCAGCTTGGCCTGCTCAATGATGGGTTCGTCCTTCTTGTAGTTTGGGTCGGCCGTAATGCGAAACTCAAGCTGGCCGACGTCGGTGATCCGACGCTTGATGTAGTCCAGCTCGTCTTGTGCCTGTTGCGGGATGATGATCTCCACCGCCTCGCCGTAGGGACGAATCGTCACCTCGCGAGTTCCTGTCGGGTCAACGCGCTCCTTGAGCGCCGTGATCAGATCGGCGATTTTGAATTCCGGCCGTCCTTTACCACCTTTAGCGTCGTTGGCTGCGTCGGTGGGGCCGGGCGTTTTTCCGTCGGCCGCGGCCGGTGAGGCGGCCAGCGACGTGTCTGCCAGCTCATAGACGAGCGTGATCCCGCCGGCCAGATCGGGCCCAAACTTGAACTCGCCGAATGTGACGATCAAAATCGACGCGGCCAGAGTTCCCAGCACGAGGCTGAACTTCCAGGCGTGATCCGGCATCTTCCAGGCCTTGGCCAGGAAATTGCCCGCCAACACGGGCAGCACAAACAGGGCTGCAATGATCAGAGCGAGGACGAGCGGGCTGGTGCGCGTGCTCGTTGAGCTGGCTGCCGTTTGACCCGTGGCGGTCGTCCCGGCGGGCGCGGTGCCGGCAGTGGCGGACGCCGGAGCTTTCTGCTCCGCCTTCGCATCGTCGGACTTTTCCGCATCGGTCGCCGGCGCAGCCGCCGGCTGCGCGCCAGCCGTCTCCGTTTTTGCCGCCTCATCGGCCGGTGCCGCGGTCGTCGTTGCCGTATCGCTACTCGCTTCCTGACTCATCGCGACTGACGTCGGTAGCACGAGACTGCCAACAACAATCACGCCGATCAGCCAATTCCATCCGAAATATCGAATTCCGCACTTGCTCATGTTTCACTCTTTCCACCTGGGCGAGTCGGTATATCGCAGCTTCGATTTGCCCGCCCAACCGATCGACCCCGTGGCTATGATTTGTTACTCGTCGTGCCGCCGCCGTCCTGATCCTCGGCCGTCAAAACTCGCGCGATGGCCGACATGTTCACCCGCAGCTTCGTCCCCGTCGCTTCATCGACGCGAATCGTCAACCGCTCTGCGTCCCGCTGCACATTGGTCACTACGCCATAGATCCCGCCGATGGTCAGGACGCGGTCGTTTTCTTTCAGGTTTTGCACCATGTCCCGCATCTCCTGTTCCTTTTTCTTCTGTGGTTTGATGAACAGGAAATAGAACAGCACCGCGATCGGCAGAAACGTGATGATCAACCGCGGGTAGAAGTACGGGTCGTCGGCCGCACCAGCCGCCGGCGCTTGAGCCTGAGCCAGAAGAAAACTCTCAAAAAGAAAGGCGATCACTGTGTCGGAACTTCCATAGCTTCGAGAAAGGGCAGGGCGGGCAGCAGGGCCAGCAGAAACGGCCCGGCACGCAGCGTACCGGGCCGCGGCTTGGCAGCCGTGGTCGTCATCATAAGATGAAGCGCCGCAACGGACAAGGGCATGTAGGTGCCGCGGGCCGAGCAGCATAAAGCGGAAGAATGACGAAGCACGAATGACGAATGACGAATGGTGGAAAACGCTTATTCATTCGTCATTCGTCGTTCGGAAATTCGTCATTTTTACTGATCCGGCTCGCGTCTCCCAACCCGCTCTCGCCTTGCGCCCATCCGCTTCGCCGTTCGCTTACAAACGCCGCAAATCGGCCGGCCGCGATCGCCTGCCGGGCTTCGGCCAAGAGCCGCTGATAATACGTCAGGTTGTGGATCGACAGCAGCATCGGCCCCAACATCTCGTCCACTTGAAATAGGTGACGCAGGTAGCCGCGGCTGTGGCGGCATGCCAGGCAGGCACACTTGGCATCCAGCGGCTCCCGATCCAGCGCATGCTCTCGATTCCGCAGCCGAATGGGCCCCTGGTCGGTGAACGCCAGTGCGTTGCGGCCGTTGCGTGTCGGCAATACGCAGTCGAACAAATCGACGCCCCGCCCAATCGCCTCCAACAAATCAATCGGCCGGCCGACACCCATCAAGTAGCGGGGCCGATCCGTGGTCAGGTGCGGCAACGTGATATCGAGCGCAGCGTACATTTCGTCCGGCGTCTCACCAACGCTCAAACCGCCAATCGCGTAGCCGACGAAGTCCAGCGCCGTCAGCCCGGCCGCCGATTCGGCCCGCAGCTCCGAATCGAGCCCACCCTGAACGATTCCAAACAGCGCCTGATCGGGCCGCGTGGCGGCGGCCCGGCAACGCTCGGCCCACCGTACGCTGCGCCGCATGGCGTCGGCCACCACGGCGCGATCGTTCGGCAGGGCAACCACGTGGTCGAGCACCATCGCGACGTCGCTGCCCAACTGTTCCTGGATGGCGACCGCCCGTTCCGGCGTGAGCTCGACCGATGCGCCGTCGATGTGCGAGCGGAACCGCACGCCCTGCTCATCGACGGCCACGCGATCGGCGAGACTGAACACCTGAAATCCGCCGCTATCGGTAAGAATCGGCCCATCCCAGTGCATAAAGGTGTGCAGTCCGCCGAGCGCGGCCACCGTTTGCTCGCCCGGACGGAGCGACAAATGATAGGTGTTGGCGAGGACCATCTGGGCGCCGGTTTCGCGCAGCCGCCCCACATCGACGCCCTTGACCGTGCCCTGCGTGCCAACCGGCATGAAGGCCGGCGTCTGGACCGGCCCATGGGGCGTGAGAAACGTCGCCACCCGCGCGGATGACCCGACATCCTTGTGAGCGATTTCGAAGGAAAACGCGGACGGTGTCATCGAACAGATTTCGGATTGCGGATTTCGGATTGCGGATTATTGGAACTCAATCC
>JBIOWO010000364.1:0-3560 GCA_044868555.1 Lacipirellulaceae bacterium
GAGATGCTCGGATTGTACGAGGCCATGGCGCCGCTGGGCCGCAACGTGACGCACGAAGAGGCGGGCCGCTGCGGGGCATTTCTGCTGTCGGACATGTCGTCGGGCATCACGGGCGAGATTCTGCACCTCGACGGCGGCTATAACGTAATGGGCTCGCCGGGGCGGATGCTGGAAAAAATCAAGGCGGCGCAGAAGACGTGACTTCACCAATCGCGGACAAGAGCACCGCTAATTTTCGCTAATGGGCGCTAATAAAGAGTCGAGAGAGGGGAGAATTATGACCAGTGCCATTGATGTTGGAATTGAGGTAGGAGGTCAGCCATTTGCTCAGATAGGTTACGATTTAATGGGAGCGTGTTTCGAGGTTCATCGAGTGCTTGGTGGAGGAATGTTGGAGGAGATTTATCAGGCGAGTCTGGAGTGGGAGTTATCGATACGGCAGATTCCATTTCTACCCAAGCATGAGTTGATCTTGTTTTACAAGGATCACCAATTGATCAAGAGGTACATTCCAGACTTCTTGGTAGCAGATCATGTCCTGGTTGAAATCAAATCCGTCAGTTCGTTGTCGTCGGACCATGAGGCGCAATTGTTCAATTACATGCGGATCACTCGCCAGCCGGTCGGCTACCTCGTCAACTTTGGACCAATGGAAAGAGTTGAATGGAAGCGATTCGTCATTTCCCAATACGCGATTGAGGGCACCGCTAATGTTCGCTAATAGGCGCTAATGGGAGAGACAGGGAAATGGATTGTGCATCTTTCGGTCGTCTGCCGAACTTTTTCGCAATTTCCCCAGCATTGAAATTCCATTATTAGCGGTAATTAGCGTCAATTAGCGGTGATCTCTGACTCGAGTTCCGCTCACGCGGCCAGTCCGCCACAAGGACACGCTAGCATGGGGTGCCGAACTGGTGGTGGTGCGGCGAAGTCGGTCTAGGTGGGGTGGGTGGCGGCATGCTAGAGTCTGCAAGTTTTACAAAGCGGCGCGATGGATGAACGGCGTCCAGCGCTGCCGCGTATCGAGAAGTTAGCAGAGATTGGGCCGTGGTTTTTGCGTGACGATGGTCGCAGCGCGATAATCGGCACGCGGTTCGGCCCGCCATTTGCTTAACGGCGACGCGTGCGGTCGATGATCGACCGCCATCGTCGCAAGTTTGCCGCGCGGACTCTGCATGGTGCGGCAAACTCGTGCTACAAGGATGTCACGCACGCAGGAGAAGAGCATGGAAGCTCGCTTCGCTTGGGCCACGCCCGTTTCGGCCCTGTTGGTGGGACTGTGTTGGCTGGGTGCCGGCACCGAGCCCGCTCACGCCGCCGCCGGTTACAAGACGACGAATTTTTCCGTGTCGGCGAAGACGCCGCAGTTGGCCAAAGAGATCGGCGACACGGCCGAGATGTGGCGGAAGAAGCTGGCCATCGAATGGCTGGGAAAAGAGATGCCGCCCTGGGCCAAGCCCTGTCCGATCCACGCGAAAGTGGAGCCGAATATTGGCGCCGGTGGGGCGACCAGCTTCGTGTTCGATCGGGGCGAGGTCTTCAACTGGACGATGAACATTCAGGGCACGCGGGAGCGGATCCTGGATTCGGTGCTGCCGCACGAAGTGACGCACACGATCTTCGCCTCGTATTTCCGGCGGCCCCTGCCCCGCTGGGCCGATGAAGGAGCCTGCACCACGGTCGAGCATCGCAGCGAAATTGCCAAGCAGGAGCAGTTTCTGATCAAGTTCCTGCAATCGGGTCGCGGGATTCCGTTCGACCAGATGTTCGCGATGAAGGACTACCCGCAGGACGTGATGCCGCTGTACGCGCAAGGTCACTCGCTGGCCAGCTGGTTGATTGAGAGCCGCGGCAAAACGGCGTTCCTCGAGTTCCTGGCCGACGGGATGAACGACGAAGACTGGACGCGGGCCGTACACCAGCATTACGGCTTCGACAGTCTGCTGGCGATGCAAAGCTCGTGGAACGACTGGGTGCGGCAAGGCCGTCCGCAATTGACGCCGGAGACGTCGCCGATCGGGCAATTGGTGGCGGCGCGCATGCCGGCCGGACGTAACGGTGCTCGCCCCGGACAGGCGATCCTTCGCAACCAGAGTCCGGACGACATCACACCGATCGGCGGGCGGCAGCCGGAGCGGACGGCGGCGACGGCGGTGCAGTTGGCATCGACGAACGGGTCGGTGTACGCGGCGATGGCCGAGAAGGCAGAGCGCGAGCGGCAGAAAAATGCGGTACCGGCGGCGAGTGCGCCGGCTGCGTCTGGGGCGAGCGTTTATGATGCGTCGCGCACGCGCGGCGCCTGGCGGTAATTCATATAGCCGACCCATCCTGGGTCGATTCACATCGCAGAAAACCGGCCAGAATGGCCGGGCTATCTTGCTCCGGACTGGCCAAGATGGCCGGGCAAATTTGCTTAAGACCGGCCAGGATGGCCGGGCTATCTAGCCGATGCCGAACAGGTGGCGGCTGATGTGGTAGAAGACCGGCGCGGCGAAGCAGATGGCGTCGATGCGGTCCAGCACGCCGCCGTGTCCTTCGACCAGCGTGCCGTAGTCGCGCACTCCGCGGTCGCGCTTGATGGCGGACATGGTCATCGCGCCGGCGAAGCCCATCACGGCGATGACCATCGACATGAAGGGCGCTTCGAAGACGGTAAAGGGCGTGGCCCAGTAGAGGACCATGCCGACGAGCGCCGTGCTGGCGGCGCCTCCGACCAGGCCTTCCCAGGTGCGGGTGGCGTTGATCGAAGGGGCGATCACGTGGCGGCCATAGAGGTGGCCCCACACGAATTGCAGCGCTTCGGCCAGGAGGGCCATCGTCACGAAGAAGTACAACAGCCGCGCGTGGCTGCCGGTATCGGTTTCCGGCACGCGATGACGGATATCAATGTACAACAGGGCCGGTGCGAAGCTGAGACAGTAAACACAAATTAGCAGGCCCGACTGGATCTTGGCCACGCGCTCCAGGAAGCGTTTGTAATCGCCGGACAGCGCAATGCGGGCCGGGATGAACAGAAACGCATAGACGGGAATCAAAATGCTGAACAGCTCGTAGTTGTTGTACCAAACGAGCACGTATTGCAGCGGCGTGAACAGGAAGAACACCCAGAACAGGGCGCGGTGGTCGCCAAGGCGCGTGGGCGTGAGCGTGATGAATTCGCGGAGGGCCCAAAAGCTCAGGAATCCGAACAGGGCGACAGTCAATCCGGGGCTGAAGAATGCGACAGCCAAAAGCGCGCAGATGATGAGCCACGCGCGCACGCGGCGGTTGAACGTGGCGATGGCCGCGGCGTTGAGGCCGAGGTGGGGCTGGCGCTGGACGATCTGCCCGACGACTGTGGCGACGGCCAACAGCCCGACGACGATGCCCGCTAGTGCCAGATCACGTACTGCCATGGTTGTAGGTTGCGGGATGCAGGATGCGGGATGCGAGGACGGATGCGACATAGCGCCGACGTGCTTGCAGTTTTACGCTCGAAAACTTGTTTTTCTCTGCCCCCTGCATCCCTCCTCCTGCATCCTTTCTTGTTGCTAATCGATTTCTTTGAGTCGTTGTACTGC
>JBIOWO010000365.1:0-6460 GCA_044868555.1 Lacipirellulaceae bacterium
AACTGGGACCTGTTCTACGGCATCTTCAAAAGCATCTTTTTCGGCGCGACCATTGCCATCGTAAGCTGCTACCGCGGCTTCCACTGTGCACCGGGCGCCGAAGGCGTCGGCCGGGCCGCCACGGCCGCGTTCGTGCTGTCCTTCGTGATCATCCTGATGCTCGACCTGTTCCTCAGCATCGCGCTCGACCGCGTCCACGACATGATCTGGCAGGAGGTCGTGCGATGACAAAAACGAAACCGACCAGCCAGCCGCGCAGTTTGGAGCGTGGACTGATCGAACTCAACGACTTGAGCATCGCTTTCGGTCGGCAACCGGTGCTGCGAGATTTGACACTCTCGATCCCCCGCGGGCAGACGCTGGCCGTCATCGGCGAAAGCGGCTGTGGCAAGACGGTGCTCCTCAAAGCGATCATCGGCTTGCTGCAACCCACCAACGGCTACGTCGTGTTCGACGGCCGGCGAATCGACGAGCTCAGCGATCGCGAGCTAACCGCCCAGCGGTCTCGCTTCGGGTTTGTGTTCCAGAACGCGGCCCTGTTCGACAGCATGACCATCGCCGAAAACGTCGCCTTCCCCTTGCGCGAGAATCGCCGCATGCGGCAGGACGAGACGGTGCGATTCGTGCACGAACGGCTGGCCGAAGTCGGCCTCCCGACCAGCATCATGCCCAAGCGGCCGGCCCAGCTCTCCGGCGGCATGCGCAAACGCGTCGGCCTGGCCCGCGCCCTGGTGATGAACCCGGAAGTGCTGCTCTACGACGAGCCCACCACCGGCCTCGACCCGATCATGAGCGATGTCATCAACGAGCTCATCCTTCGCACCCGCAGCCAGCACTCCGTCACCAGCATCGTCGTTACGCACGACATGAAGAACGCTCAGAAGGTTGCCGACCGCATCGTGATGCTCTATCCGCTCGCTCGTTTGATGCAGGACGAGCCCCAAATCATTTTCGACGGCACGCCGCAAGAGATCATGCAGAACAAGGACAAACGCGTCTCCCAGTTCGTCCGCGGCGAAGCGGGCGAACGATTGATGGAAATGCGCGAACAAGCCGCACAAGTTTAGCCGCGACGCGAAGCCGAGCGGAAGCGAGGCACAGCGGAGCGCGAACAAGAGCACACTATGAACGAACGACAAATGCAATTCGCCGTCGGGCTCGTCGTGTTTGCCACGATGATCGTCGGCGGCCTGCTGGCCACGGTGAACAGCCCCATCCCGTTCGGGCTGATGCCCTGGGGCCGCGGTACCTACCAGGTGAATATCGAGCTGAACCAGGCGCCGGGCATCGGTCCCGACACGCCCGTCCGCAAAAGCGGCCTGTTGATTGGCCGCGTTTCTTCCATCGAAGACCGCGACGATCGCATCGTCGTCCACGCCAACATTGAAAACGGCCGCCGGCTCTTCCGGGAATATCCTTGCCAGGTTCGCACCTCGGTGCTCGGCGACGCGACGATCGACTTTGTCACGGCGCCCGTGCCACCCGGGACGCCGCCGCTCGCCGATGGAGCCACCGTGGCGGGTGAAGTGGTCGGCAATCCGCTGGACATGCTGGCCAACATTCAAGGCGATCTACAGGTCACGATCAAATCGCTCGGCGACGCCGGCAACGAAGTCGCCAAGCTGGCCCGCCGCGTCGACGAAGCGTTTGGCAGCGAAACCGAGGAAGGCCGCGTCGCGCGGCTCCTCGACACCACCGAGGTTGCCATGCAGCAGTTCGCCCAGACGATGACTTCGATCAACCAGATCCTGGGTGACGATGAGGTCGTCATGCGTCAGCCGGTCGATGCCCCACCGCTTCCGCCCGGTCAGCAGCCGCCGGCTAATCAACCGCCGACCGACGGCCAGCAGATGCGCCAGCGGATCCGCCAGGGCCTGAACGAATTGCCCGACGCCATTCACGAAATGCGTGCCACGCTGCAAGACTTCCGCGTCGTCCTGCAATCCGTTGAGAAGAATTCCAAGAACATCGAGGGCCTCACGGAGCCGCTCGGACGCAATGGCGAGGAAATCGCCAGTTCGATCGTCAAGGCGGTGGACGGGATCGACAAGCTCGTCGAGGAGTTCACCGTGCTCAGCCAATCGCTCAACAACCGCGAAGGCACGCTGGGGCAGCTCATCAACAATCCACAACTCTATGAGAACGCGAATCGATTGATCTGCAACGCGAACCAGGTCGTGTTGCAGGTGAACGATCTGACCAAGCGTCTGCGCGTCGTCACCGAAGACGCTCGCGTGTTCATGGATAAAGTGGCTCGCGAGCCCGGCCGCATCGTCACCGGCGGCCTGAATCCCTCGCTGAGTAAATGAAGCCCGCCAATTAGCGGCGTCGCTTGCGACGCGCGTGGCCAATCGCTTGCGGTTTAGCTCCCTACCGCAACGACGGACTAACAATCGGCGGCCCAATCTGCGGCGACGTCGGAATCGTCGCTGGCGGAGTCGGCTGCGGCGGGGCCACAATCGTCCCACCGGACGGCATCGATGGCGGCGGAAACGGCACGCTCGACGCCGCGCCGGGTGGCTGGGGCACCGCCCCAGGAGAAACCACAATGCTCGGCGGCGGCACCACCACGCCGCTGGCGCCAATCGCCTCGGCCGGTTGCACCGGATACTGCTGCGAGTCCTGCCGCAACTGGTTCGCCCGCTCCAGTAGCTGCTCCTTCGGCACCACCAGCTGCGGCGCCAAGTCGTACGTCACGGTGCGATTGTCGCGAATCTTCGTCGGCACCAGGTTCTCGCTCACGAAATCAATCGGTGGAATCTGGTACCACGGCGTGGGAATCGGCTGATTGACCGTCAGCGTTTCGAAGCCCGGCTTGATGAGGCGAATTTCGCGCGTGCCGTAGTAAGTAAAATCGACGGAGCAGGGCGTCGTGCCGATCTGTTGATTATCCACGTACACCAGCGCGCCGGGTGGGTTGGTGCGCACGTTGAGCCGCCGACGCACGCACCCCGGCAACAGCATCATTCCCATGGCAAACAGTACGCACGCGACGCGGGCAGTCCGAGCGCAGCGAGCAGCGCGGAAATTCAATTCGGCAGCTTGGCCCATGGAACGAAGCCCATTGAAACGATGCCCGGCGAGACTTACGCCGGCGAACTCATTGTGGTCTGCTCGCTCCGCGAGCAGAAAACCTCTCGCGGAGCGAGAGGAGTACAAAAGCCTCTCGCGGAGCGAGAGGAGTACACTTGACGAGGGGGCGAAGTATAGAAACCACCCGCCGGCGCAGCCAGTCCGGATCGACGCTGAGCCGCAACCGGGCCGGCGAGGGCAGTTTCCGAGCCTCTATCCGCCGGATAGAATGAAATTGAAGGGAATTCCTCGCTTGTCGTCCGCATGTCGCACACCCGTGCTAGCGGCGTTCCAACCATTCGCTGGCATGGTGCTCGCTTTGTCGATGAACAACAACTCCGCTTGCCCGACCTTTGTCTTGGAGTGCGCTCACGCGAGCGATCTGGGCATGCGCCGCCTGAACAACCAGGATTCCATGTCCGTGATGGTGGCCCCGGACGTGGCGACCTGGGCCACGCGCGGCCATCTGCTGATGGTGGCCGATGGCATGGGGGCCCACGCGGCCGGCGAATTGGCCAGCAAGCTGGCGGTCGACAACGTCCCCCACACGTATCACAAGCTACGCGATCTGCATCCGCCCGCTGCACTGCGCCAAGCGATCCGCGACGCCAACGCCATCATCCACACCAAGGGCCAGAGCAGCATCGGCTTCCAGGGCATGGGCACCACGTGCAGTTGCCTGGTGCTACTGCCGCAGGGCGCGCTGGTGGCCCACATCGGCGATAGCCGCGTCTACCGCCTCCGCGGCAATGTGCTCGAACAGCTCACGTTCGATCACAGCCTGGTGTGGGAAATGGCCGCGGCCGGGCAGATGCCCCAGGAGGATGTGCCGGCCTACATCCCCAAAAACGTCATCACCCGCTCACTCGGGCCGCACCCGTCGGTAAACATCGACATCGAAGGGCCGTTCGGCGCCGCTGCGGGCGACGTGTTTCTCGTCTGCAGTGACGGACTGAGTGGACAGGTTTCCGACGAGGAAATGGCGGCGATCCTGCAATGCGTGTCGCCCGCCGAAGCCGTCCAAACGCTTGTCGATCTGGCTAACCTTCGTGGCGGACCCGACAACATTTCGGTCATCGTCGCCCGAGTTGTCGGCAATGGCGCGCCCGTGGCCGCAAGCGCACCTTCGGAAAACGGCGCGAAAGTCGAGCCACAAGCGGCCACCGGCATGCCCGGCTGGGCGATAGCTCCACTGCTGATAGCCGCCGGCGTCTTGTTGGGAGTTTTGGCCTACTGCTGGGCCAATCAATTCTGGAACGGGGTGTTTGCGTCAGCAATCGGCCTGTTCTTTGCACTCGTCGTTGCCGTCGCCGGCCGCTCGCGCTCCGCCACGCCTTGTCCGCCCATTCGATCGATCGGCGGACCCTACGGCAACGGGCCGTATCGCAAGACTCAGGCCGACCCCGATCGCAAGTTCGTCGACGTGTTGGCCGAAGTTGCGGCCAGGCTCCGCAACTCATCGGAACAGGAGTTGAAGAACGCGACCATCGATTGGCAGCCGTTCGACACGCAGCGAGCACAGGCCGCCGCCACCGCGGAAGCGGGCGACAACGCCGCCGCCATCCGCCAATACTCCCACGCGATTCGCAACATCATGGTGCAGCTCCGCAATCACCGCCCACCGCCCGATACGAAATCCTTCGACAGCCCAGCGTGCTAGCAAGATCGCGTGGCTGGTGGCGGAGCCCCAGCGCCGCCCCAGCTTCCTTGACTCTGGGGCGTTGCCCCAGCCACCCAGACTCCTCGGTGGTTGCTTGTGACAACTGTCGTTTGCGGCAATTGTACGTCTTGCTAGAGTATTCGGCCCCGTCGGGTCCTCTCGCCCGTCCCGCCCCTCCGGCCGCGACCCATGCGCATCCTCACCCGTTACGTTCTGTTCGAGCTGATCAAGGTCTTCCTGCTGACCCTGACCGGCTTCACGGTTGTGATCTACGTCGCGCTGATCGGCAAAGAAGCGGTCGATAAGGGCATCGGCCTCGGCCCGCTCCTGCAAATGTGCCCGTACCTGTTGCCGCAAGCCATGCAATTCGCCGTGCCGGGCACGATTCTGCTGGCCACCACCAGCGTCTACGGACGCATGTCATCATACAACGAAATCCTGGCCGTCAAATCGCTCGGCATCTCGCCCATGGTGCTCATCTGGCCGACGCTCGTGCTGGCCACCGTGATGAGCTTCGCCGAAACCGTGCTCAACGACGTGGCCATGAGCTGGGGTCGCCTCGGTGTCGAACGCGTGTTCCTGGCGTCGATCGAGGAAGTCACTTACGGCCAGCTCCGCATGCGTCACTCCTACAACCTCGGCAAAACCAACATCACCGTCCGCGACGTCATCGGTCATCGCCTGATCGAGCCGACGCTGATCATGCAGGCCTCCGGCAACCGGCCGCCGGTCACCGTCTCGGCCCGCGAGGCTGAGCTCCGCCTGCTCCCGGAAGAAAACAAACTGTTCGTGAGCTTTGTCGATCTCGACATGACTGGGCCCGTCACCTGGGTCAATCCGGAGACACAATCCTACGAGATTCCACTGGAGGAGCTGACCGGCGCGAACGAGAAAAACCGCAGCCCCTCCACGTACGCGCTCGCCGAAATCAAGCCCGCCATTGCCGAGCAGCAGAAGTTGGTCGGCGGCATCCAGCAGGGCATCCACGCCCAAACCGCGTTCGCCATGCTGACGGGCGATTTCGATGCCCTCTCCGACGCGGCCTGGCAGACGCACGAACGCGAACTGACCGCGGCCCAGTCGCGGCTGTTCCGCCTACACACCGAGCCGTGGCGCCGTTGGGCCAACGGCTTCAGTTGCTTGTGCTTCGTGCTGATCGGCGTGCCGGTGGCCATGTGGCTCCGATTCAGCGAAATGCTCGCCAGCTTCTTCGTCTGCTTCCTGCCGATCCTCGTGGTGTACTATCCGCTAATTGCCGTCAGCGTCGACAAAGCCAAGGACGGCGTCCTGCCGCCCGCCTCCGTCTGGCTCGGCAACCTCCTGCTATCGCTGGTGGGCATCTGGCTGATGCGCCGCGTCAACCGCAACTAACAAAACTCCGTTCCCGCCGCGGGGAGGGGAGGGGCGCGCACGCAACGTACTCCTCTCGCTCCGCGAGAGGCGGTCCCTCTCGCGGAGCGCAGAGGAGTGCTTGGAAAACAGAGGGAAGAAAACAAAGAAGAAAACAAAGGGGTCAGGACTATTTAGGAAATAGTTCTGCCTCCTTTGTCTCCTCCTCCGCTTCCTCCCGTTCACACCGCTTGAGGAATTGCCACATCGTCACGGCGCCCCGCCGACTCCGCTCTGCCGCTCTCCCCCTCTGTAATTTCTCGGGTGGCCAAAAATAGTTGCTGAAGTGGCCACGCGCTTCTGCTAACGTCAGTGCTGCTCCAAGCTCCAGGTTGTGGG
>JBIOWO010000366.1:0-6834 GCA_044868555.1 Lacipirellulaceae bacterium
TTGTCGACCACCTCCATGCCGCCTACGACCGCCTGACCGGCGCCTTCGCCGAGCCAGTCTTCGGCGCCTTCATCTCCGGTCCCTCGAAAACGGCCGACATCGAGCAATCCCTGGTAATCGGCGCCCACGGCCCCCGCTCCCTCACCGTCTTCTTACTCGATGAATGACAGCAACAGCAGCACCCGTCCGCATTCGTCATTCGTCATTCAAATTCCGTCTTGCCGCGCATCGCCCCTCCCGCTAACCTCCGCCCCACTCATCGCCTTTGGCCCCACTCTTTTCTTGATTTGGCAGTGCTACGAGTATGGCTCGTGTGACTTACTATCGCGCGCCCGTGCGGCTCGCCGTCGCTGTGCTGATGGGCGTTCAGTCGTTCCAGCCCCTCTGCGCCCAGTATCCGGTCATGGCCCAGCCCCAGCAGCAAATGTGGGTCAACCCGGGACCCGTGGCGCAGGGTCCGATTATGCAAGTCGGTCCCGACGGCGCGGTCAACCTTGACCAGTCGATGATGGGCACGCAGTACTACGCCGGCCAGCCGGTGATGGCCGCGCCCGGCGCACAGCCCTATGCCATGCCATACGCCCAACAGTACGCGCAGCCCGTCACACCGTACGCTCAACCGTACGTTGGACAGCCCTGGGGCCCGCAGGCCGTGCAGCCGCAATCCGCCTGGGGACCGCCTCTGCTCCAGTTGCCGGATCCCGAAGCGCTCACCGGCGGACCGATTCCGCCCGTCTATGTCCATCGCACCGGCGTATTTGGCGAGTTCCTGTATATGCGGCCGCGCAATGCCGAAGTTGCTTACGCCCTGCCCATCGACGGACCCGTCGCTCCGGTCCTCGGAAACGAAGTGCCGGTCGGCCCCGTCGCCGTCGTCGACCCCGGCTACGACATCGCGTTCCGCGCCGGCTTTAGTTACGCACTGAATCCGGGCGCCAGCCTTGTCGCCCAGTACACTCGCCTCCGCAGCGACACCGACGATTCCGTCACCGTCAATGCGCCGATCGTACTCCGATCGCTCGTCAGCCATCCGCTTGGCGCCAACGCTGCCACCGACACTCTCGACGCCAGCGCCACCCTCGATACGGAGCTCGATCAGATCGACGTCGATTTCCGTAGCCTGTGGCTCGGCTGCGAATGTCCCTCCTGCGCCTATTCGCTAAGTTGGCTCGTCGGCGCCACCGCCGCCCGAGTCGATCAAAGCTTCGCCGCCGACTACGCCACCATCGGCGTCACCACGGTCAGCACCGACGTCGAGTTCCAGGGCGTCGGCATGCGTTTCGGTCTGGAAGGCGAGCGCATTTTTCCGGCCAGCGGCCTCTTCGTCTACGGCTCCGGTATCAGCAGCTTCATTTTCGGCGAGTTCGATACCACCTACTCGCAAGTCAACTCCCTCAATGGCACCGAAGCCTTCACGTCGTGGAACGCCGGCCGAATCGTCCCCGTTCTTGAATTCGAGGCTGGCGCCGGCTGGCTCGGCGTCAATCGTCACCTCCGACTCTCGGCTGGCTATCGCGTGACCACCTGGTTCAACTACGTGAAAACCGACGACTGGATTCGTGCCGTCCAAAACCACGACTTTACCAACATGGACGGCACCCTGACCTTTGACGGCCTGGTGGGTCGCGCCGAATGGCTCTTCTAGCGGCTCTCGCTCAATAAATCAGCCATTAGCCGCAGGCGGCAGCCCGCGGTTCGCACCACGGGGCGTCGTGGCACCGCAAATCCCGCTCGATACGGCGGAATCCCGGGCTCCCAAAATATTTGCGTAGACAACCTGCGTAGGTTAACATTCGGGAATTGGTTTCGTCCGACGTAGGCGAGTTTCTCGCCCGGCTGAGCTTGCCGAAGCCCGAAACTCGCTCCGTGTCTTGGAGAGACGCGGCTACGTAATGCCAGGACGAACTTCGACGACACCGCTGTGATGCCGCAACCCTGAGGAGAACGCGTCGATGTTTCGTCGCCGCAGATCGCGCGCGCGCCGCGCAGATTCTACGCCCCGCCGCCCCCAACGCCAGCGACGCCTGAGCCTGGAAGCGCTCGAGGAGCGTCGCTTGCTGGCCGTGATGACGGTCACCAACCTGAACGACGATACGCTCGGCAACCTGGCCGGCGGCGGTCTCTCGCTCCGCGAAGCCATCGAAGCCATCAACACGGGCGCGAACGTCGACGGCATCGGTCCCACCTCCGGCGTATTCGGCACGAACGACGAAATCCGATTCGATCCCACGCTGTTCACCGGCGGCCCGGGCACAATCACGCTTGCCGACGCGGCGGGCGAATTGAAGCTGCTCAAGGCGATGACGATCACCGGCCCCGGCGCCACGCTGCTCAAGCTCGACGCCACGAACGGCACCGACAACACGTTCAACACCGGCGACGGCTTCCGCATCTTCAACGTCGACGACGGAACCGCCACCGATCGACCCGCAATCATTACCGGCCTCACGCTCACTGGCGGCGACGCGTCAAGCTCTGGCGGCGCAATTAGTACTTTCGAGAGTCTGACGGTCCGCGATTCGGTCATCTCCGGCAATGCCGCGTTCGGCGGCACCAGTCGTGGCGGCGCAATCTACGCGAATGCCGCTTCCAACCGAAATCTGGAAATTACTCGCAGCAAGATCGCCGGAAATTCGTCCGGCGAGGACGGCGGCGGCGTCTCTGCGTCCGGCACTGCAGGAGTATTGACGTTCCAGGACTGCATCATCACACAAAACACGAGCGCCGGCTCAGGCGGCGGATTGAGACTCTTCAGTCAAAACAACGGCACGATCAACATTATTGACACGACCATCTCCGAAAACACGGCCCCGACTGCGGGTGGGGGTGTCTCGCTGACCGTCACGCTCGGCAGTACCGCGAACGTTATTGGTACCACACTTAACAATAACGTAACCACCGGTAATGGCGGCGGCATCCATTTGCTTAATCCCGCCGGCACCGCGATCATCACGAACAGTACCATTTCCGGAAATCGGGCTGACAACGACGCGGGCGGCATCTTTGCCAATACTGTCTTGGGCGCTTCCACGCTAATCGCCTACAGCACCATCACGCGGAACAACTCCGATGACGATGCTTCGGGCGGCGGTTCCGGCGGCGGTCTTTACGGCAACGGCACCGGCACCCTTTCAATTCGCAATGCAATCATCGCGCAAAACTTCGATGGTTCCGCCACCGCTGCCGACGACCTCGACCTTACCACCTCCGCGCCAGGCACGGTCTTTTTCAATTTCAACCTGGTCGGCAACGGCACCGGCTCCGGATTCGCGCCTGCCAATCCCGATGCAAATGGAAACGTCATCGGCAGCATGGCCGTCCCAGTTGATCCACTACTCGCGCCGCTTCTGCCCAACGGCGGGCCGACCAAAACGCACCGCCTGCTCACCGGCAGCCCGGCGATCGACACGGGCGACCCGGCCGCAGTTGCCGGAATGGGAGGCATCCCGGAATTCGATCAGCGCGGCAATACGTTCACGCGCGTCTTCGACGGCGTCGCTCCCGCCGGCGCGGTGATCGATATCGGCGCCTACGAACTGCAAAGCCTCGGCGCGGCGCAAGCGTTTGTCGTCGATATCCTGGCTGACGAAGACGACGGCGACTATTCGCCCGGCGACCTCTCGCTCCGCGAGGCCGTTGGTTTGGCTAACGGAAACGTCGGCTTTGCCGATTCGATCACGTTCGCCTCGGGGCTCAACGGCGGCACGATCTTGCTTGTGCGCGGTGAGATCGGCATCAGCGAAGAGCTGACGATCAACGCCAGCAGCCTCGCGTCCGGGATCACTATCGACGCTTCCGGAAACGACCTCACGCCGAACACCAATGACGGCATGGGCAGCCGCGTCTTTCTAATCAACGATGGCGACGGCAGCATTGACAACCCCGTCACCCTCATTGGCCTGACGCTCACGGGAGGCGATGTCGGCGGCAGCAGTGGAAATGGCGGCGCGATCTTTTCCACCGATAGTTTAACTCTCCGCAACTCGGTCATCACGGGCAACGCGGCAACGAACGGAGGAGGAGGGATCTTTCTTTACCAATTCTTCCCGGCGGTGACGCTGACCCACGAAATTACAGGCTGCACGATCTCGGGCAACTCGGCCGTCAACTACGGCGGCGGCATGTCCATCCAAGGCAGCGCCACGATCACGAACACCACGATTTCCGGGAACTCAACCGACGGTTACGCAGGTGGCATCGCCCTCATAGGGGCGGCGACCACGATCAGCGGCAGCACAATCTCCGGAAACCGCGCTGGTGTCGATGGCGGCGGTCTCTACCTCAGCCGCGCCAATGTGACAATCATCAACAGCACAATCTCGGGAAACCTTGCTGACCGTTTTGGCGGCGGCTTCGTTGGAACTGTCGGCGTAGGCGAAACCATCTCCGTTCGCTATTCCACGATCACGCAAAATACTGCCGACGACGACGACGACGGCATGGGCAGGGGCGGTGGAGTCTATCTTCGCGCAGCAGGTGGCGGCAATGGCACCTTCAACCTCGTCAGCACCATCATCGCCCAAAACACCGACAAAACCGACGCCGCGCCCGATTTGGACGCCACGACCAATCCGCCCGGTGCGTTCAGCCCCGTGTTCAATCTCATCGGCATCGGCTCGAACTCGGGCATCACGAACGGCGTGAATGGGAACCAAGTGGGAACGCCGGCAGTGCCGATTAACGCCCGGCTGGTCTTTCTGGCCGACAACGGCGGACCCACCAAGACGCATGCGCTGCAGCTCAATAGCCCGGCCCTCGACGCTGGCGATCCCGGCTTCGGCCCGCCGCCCTCTTTCGATCAGCGCGGCTTCCCGTTTGTTCGGGTCTTCGACGGAGACGGCAACTTCTCCTCGATCATCGACATCGGGGCGTTCGAAGTGAATGCCTTCGAACTTGTCGAGCCGGACGAGTTCGAGCTCAACGACACGCAGCAGACGGCGACCATCCTCGGCTCGGAACCGACCGTCATTCTCCGTGACTTGTCGATCGCGAACATCAACTTAATAAAAATCATCATCAACGACGAAGACTGGTTCCGCTACCGGGCCCACGACACGGGCAAGCTCGATGTGCGGATTTTGTTCCGCGACGATTTCGGAAACCTGGTGCTGGAGATCTTCGATAAGTTTGGCGAGTCGATTGCAATCGCCAACAGCCAGGATGACGATGAGCAATTGATCATTCCGGTCGTGGCGGGGGAGGAATACTTCATTCGCGTGTCTGGCGTCAACGGCGCCGAGAATAACTATGCCTTGGAAGTGGAGAACTTCCCGGCTCCAGTGCCCACCGGAGTCGTGCTCGACCCGGCCAGCGACACCGGCATGATGGACAACGACAACCTCACTAGCGACACCACGCCGACTGTGCTGATCCAGACCGATGTGCTGAATTTCGTCGACACCAACCTCAACGGACTGTTCCAGGATCCCGATACGAACCCGTCGGACACCGAGGACGTGCTGGACGCGCTTTCGCCTGCCGAAGCCAATCGCATCCTCAATAACATTCCCACCATCGACGACGACGACGGCGGCATCGCGGTCGAAGTCACGTTTGTCAACACCACGAACGGCACATTCGTCACGGGGATTGCCGAAGCAGTGATCGGCACGCTGCCCGATGTGTACCGATTTACGCCAGCGGCGCCGCTTACGCCCGGCGTATACCTAGTGTCGGCCCGCACGCGCGTGTTCGACGGCCAGTCGAACGCCATGGGCGATCCGGCCCAGAAGACGGCCCGCTCGAACGCCTCGCCACCCCTGCGGCTGGTGATCGATACGACGGGTGCGCCGGCTGACGGCTTCTCGATCGACATGCTCACCGCCAGCGACACGGGGATGCTGAACAACGACAACGTCACGAACAAGATGCAGCCGGCGTTCCAGGGCATCGCTCCGGCGAATTCCAAGGTCCGCATCTTTGCCAACGCCGAGTTGGTGGGCCAGGGCGTGGCCGGCAGCGATACGTCCGACGTCGGCCACCCGGTCGGCGGCATCGGCGGCTTGGCGAACGACGGGCTAGGCCTATGGGAGATCACCGTCGAGCCGCTGGCCGACAACGGCTACGACATCCGCGTCGAAGTCGAAGACGCGGCGGGGAACGTCACGGCGTTCAACCCATTCTTCAACGGTCCAAATCAGCCGATCGACGTGGTGATCGACACGCTCGAACCAAACACGCCGTACCTCGACCTCGTCGCCAATGACGACACCGGCCGCCACGACGAGGACAACATCACCAAGGATAACGTGCCGACGGTGACAATGTCGTCGACCGACCCGAACATCAACCTGGCCCAATTGCTGTTCCAGGATAACCTCAAGTTCCGCATCTTCGACCGCTACGAGAATACGGCTGAATTCAAGCTCTATGACTCAGCACTCGACGCCGACGTCGATGCGGTGATGGTTGCGGCCGACATGTTCACGTCACTGACGTTCATCGAAGAGCGGCTGCCGGACCAGTTCTTCGCGCTGTTCGGCGCCAATGGGGCCGTGCTCAACGTGAGCGGCGCCGGCGTGCTGGCAGACGGCGTTCACAACTTGAAGCTCGAAGTCGAGGACCGCGCCGGCAACATCAGTCACGACTTCCTGCTCACGATCGTCGTCGATACGGAGAATCCGCCTGCGACCTTCGGCGAATTCGACGGGATCAGCCAGGTCGACGGACTCGCCGCCTCGAGCGACACAGGCGTCACGACCGTCCCCGAAACCTACGCCGACCGCATCACCAGCGATACCACGCCCACGTTCTGGGGCCGGGCCGAAGCCGACTCCACCGTTCGTATCTATCTCGATCTCAACAGCAATGGCGGGATCGACCTTACCTCCGACG
>JBIOWO010000367.1:0-24237 GCA_044868555.1 Lacipirellulaceae bacterium
CTACGGCGGGCGGGAGAATCTCGACGCAATCGACTTTCTAAAATCGTTCAATGAGCAAGTCCATATTCGATACCCGGGCACGCTCACCGTCGCCGAGGAATCGACCGCTTGGGGCGGCGTGTCGCGGCCGACGTATCTGGGCGGCCTGGGGTTCTCGATGAAGTGGAACATGGGCTGGATGAACGACACCCGCGAGTACATGCACAAAGACCCGATCCACCGCAAGTTTCATCACGACGAGCTGACGTTCTCGCTGATCTACGCCTTCACCGAGAACTTCTGCCTGCCCCTGTCGCACGACGAAGTGGTCCACGGCAAGGGATCGCTGCTGGATCAGATGCCGGGCGACCTGTGGCAGAAGTTCGCCAACCTGCGGCTGATGTACGGCTACATGTGGACCCATCCGGGCAAGAAGCTGCTGTTCATGGGCGGCGAATTCGGCCAGTGGAACGAGTGGAACTGCAACGATTCGCTGCAGTGGCACCTGCTGCAATGGCGGTCGCACGAGGGCTTGCAGCGGTACGTGGCCGACCTGAACGCGCTCTACCGCCGCGAGCCGGCCTTGCACCAGATGGATTTCGACTGGCAGGGATTCGAGTGGGTCGATTGTCACAACTGGCAGGACAGCGTGCTGTCGTTCCTCCGCAAGGGGAAGAACCCGCAAGACTATGTTCTGGTGTGCTGCAACTTCACGCCCGTGCCGCGGCACGGCTACAAGATCGGCGTGCCCGAGCCGGTGTGGTTCGAGGAAATTTCGAACAGCGACTCGACGTTCTACGGCGGCAGCGACGTGGGCAACGGCGGTGGCATCCAGGCGGAACCGAACGAGAGCCACGGTCGGCCGGCGTCGATGGTCGTCACCTTGCCGCCGCTGTCGGCGGTGGTCTTCAAGCCGCGGCGGTAGGTCACTCAGAATTGCGGCTTGATATGCGCTGCCCACGTGCGATTGATCGTTTCACCATCGCTCGTGGAAACGACTCCGACACGACCAATCAGCAGCGACTGTTCAAGACTATCCAGACGCGACAAACGGACCGTCGATGCTTGCCGCAGGCCGGATGATCGCCAATCGGCCAGCTCGACGTCGAATTGTGATCGCGACTTAGCAGTGGTGACAGCAGCAACAACCACATCCGCGCTGTCCAGCCACAGTACCAAAACTGGTCTCTTCTTGGAGCCACCGCCGCCGGTGAAACGAATGTCAGCGACCCAAAACTCACCCGGCCGAGTAGTCATCGTACAACCCTTCGTCTTCGGGCGCGTAACTATTCAGCAATGAGGAGTGATCGCGGACGAACTCGCTTGGCGAGCGGACCTCGTCGGACGATGTTGAGATAGCGAGCGAGACCACCTGATGCTCTTGCAAGCTAAGCGGCGTGAGAGGGCGAAGCACGCCCGATTCGTAAACGGCATCGGTGTGGAACGTCATACCTAAAGCATATCCTGGCTTCCGGCTGCTTGTCCACCCGACAGTTTATGTCACGACATCTCAAAAAACATGCTAAAGTTTCCGGCGGGAGCCCCGACATGGGAATTCGCGATTACATTCAGATTTTCATCTCGCTGTTCGTGCTGGTGAATCCGCTCGAGGCAATTCCACTGCTGCTGGCGAAGACCGGCGGCGACGATCCGGCAGTGCGTGACGCGATTGCCCGACGGACGGCAATGGCGGTCACGATCATCCTGCTCGTCTCGGCGCTCATTGGGGCGAAGGTGCTGGCCTTGTTCGGCATCGGCCTGCCGGCATTTCAAGTCGGCGGCGGGATCATTTTGTTTCTGATTGCACTGCAGATGACGCTGGTGGGAATCAGCACCGACGGGAGCACGGCCGCGGCGGCCGAGCATCATGCCTCGCCGATGGACATCGCGATCGTTCCGTTGGCGATTCCGCTCCTGGCCGGGCCGGGCGCCGTCAGCGGCGCCATTCTGTATGGAACGCGAACCAATGGGCTCGGGCAATTGGCGCTGTTGTGCGGCATCACGCTGCTCGTGGGACTGGCCACCTACGGTTCACTTCGCGTCGCCGAGCAACTCCGCAGCTGGCTTGGCAACACGGGCATCAACATCGCCACCCGCCTGATGGGCCTGTTGATTGCGGCCATTGCCGCCCAGCTCGCCATCGAAGGACTGCTGCAGATGGTGCCGGCGCTGACGAGCGGACGTTAAATTTCAGACGGCCGACGGGCTACCCAGCCAGCGGCTGCTCCAGATTGGCTCTGATGATTCGCTCCAACTCGCCCGGCGAGTGGTCGTAGATATCGAGCACGACGATTTCCCCACCCGTTACCCGGAGCATCAAGCCCGGTGCTCCGCCGATGCGAACCGACTGCGCAGTACGCAGGTGGACTTTGGTAATTTCGTCCCAACGGATTGCACCCTGAATATCGCCTTGGACCATGGCCATGCCAGCGGGGCCGATCACTATGCATGCGTCGGGATGTTTAGAAATCACTGTTTCCAATCGCGACCGATGGCCATAGCGGAAGGCCAGGTACGCCAGGAACGAACCGACAATCGATAGCGACCCGAAGACAATCCAGCCGACGTAGGCATCGTCGTCGTTCAAACTTCCAGCGGCAGTCCCAATTGCCAACCACAACAGTCCTGTCAATAGAATTGCGGCTGCAACCCAACGATTTCGACGCCACGTCCACGATTGCGCAAACAATTCGCGTGTTTGAATGACGCGAATCCTGTCAGGGCCGAACTTCTGTTGCTGTTCCGCATGATATTTGGCTAGAAGCGAGTGAACCGGTTTCGGTGGCCGGGGAGGCACTCTCGCGACTAGATATCGATACAGATCGGGCGGCGGAACGTTCATCACCGCCGGCAGGATAAGGCAGCCGGCGTCGTGGTAGATTTCGATCGGCAAGGCGGGCAGTTTCGCGACATCGTCGCGATGCCGCGCGCCGCCGACGACGATCGCCTGAATGTCGGAAAAATATAGCTTGTTCGGCGATCCAAGTGGCACCAGGCCATCGCTCTCAATCATTACGACGGCGTGGGCCGGCTGACCGAACCAAATCGCACACGCGATTGAGAGCGGCAGCAGCGATGCGACCAGCGGATGGGGATTTGCGTCGATTACTCCCCATGCCACCAGGCACAATACGACCAGCAACAGGAACACGGCCGTTTTGGAAATCGAAGAGCGGGCGTCGATCGTTTGGCCGACCATGTTCATCTATTGCATCCACGAGTCCAGAAGCATCACGATCAGATTGTGGACAAAATGGACGACGATCGGCAACAACAACGTGCCGCTCGCCAAGCGAAGGTAAGCCAGGCACGCGCCGAGCACGATCAAGTAGGGAATGCCAAACAAGTTGGCAACATGAACGAATCCAAACATCGTTGCCGAAATCCACACCGCTGCGTGCAGGCCCGCGATCTGGCGCAATGAATCAAGAGCAAACAGCCGAAAGTACGCCTCTTCCACA
Source organism: Lacipirellulaceae bacterium (assembly GCA_044868555.1). GTDB lineage: Bacteria > Planctomycetota > Planctomycetia > Pirellulales > Lacipirellulaceae > JABDGM01. The sequence continues at coordinate 3,441 of JBIOWO010000367.1, forward strand.
ATCGCTGGCTGCACGCAGATTGCCAGTATGGCGAGCGCATCGAACTGACTCAGCAACTCATCCGATATCACGGGCACATGGAGCAGCTCTCGCAGCACCCAATGATACGCCAAATTCAGCGCAATCAGCCCTCCCACTACTGGAAGCGAGGCGATCCAAGCTGTAATTCGAACGTGGTGCGGCGGCTGCGTGTGCAACATTCGCCGCCACGCTAGCGCCAGTGTGACGCCAATGACTATCGTGTCGATTCCCTCGACGACCAGTATTTGTCGAATAATGCGAGCACATCCCGCAGCATCCAATGGTCCTTCGAGATCGACCGTCAAGCCCAAGACCAACGCGTGAATGATACCGGTGAGCAGCAGCAGCCCGTAGGACCAGAAGAATAGCTTCAGCGAATCACTGGGAAGGAGTGAGTTCAGCGATACATTCGGCCCATCGGTAACCGTTCGCAATCGGGCCCCACAATGGGGACATTTCGCCGCGTCGCCAGTCACGGCAAGCCCGCACCGCCAACAGACCGTGGTGGAACTTGGCCCCACATCTGTGCCGGTGACGTCGAGGTCACTCTCTTCCATTGGCGGAGCCCGTTTGCGGGCCAGACTCATTCGACGAGTGGCTGGCCAATCGATACTCAAGATTTAACTGGGAACAGCCGGGATATCTGCCACTCCCGATCCCATGGCCGCCAGTTTACCTTCCCGTTCGTACGCGAGTGCGGACTGAACGGCCTTGAACAATGCCACCACAATCAGGATCTTGATAATGAAGCCCTTTGCCAGCGTCGTGGGATCGAGAACTCCGTAAACCGCCGCTGCCCCGATATACAGAACGAGGCTCGTAATCGTAGCGGGAACCGGATATTGGTAGACATACGCGCCACAGGCAAGGAATATCAGCCCCAGCAAAACACCGATTCCATTGGCGACCTGCACCGAACGCAACGCCTGATCGCGGAACTCATCGACCGCATCCTCGTCGATCACCATTCCCTGCCCGCGTAGATTCGCGATCTCCTTCTCGATTTCCGAGTCCACCAGATTCCTGGCAAAGAAGACGAAAGCTGCATTCGCGAGAACGGTAATGACGCCTACAAAAAACAGGATGCCGCGGGCCGTCTTGAGTTGATTGGTTCGCGCAGCTTGGGCCAAATTGCCCAATTCGGGAGTCGGTTGTTCGGTACTCACGATAGACCACCTGATTTTGTGAATAGATTGGCTAAGAGTCGCCAAATGAACGACGACACGCAAGTGCTATCACGTTTTCCGTTGAAATTCAAGCCGGGCGCAACGAATCCGCCGACTGCCACTCGAAAGCGGCGCCACTATTGTCGCAAGAGTCTGGACGAAGCATTTCCAGCTTCCGGTTCAGCGTAAAGTCCGACTTACCGTATCGATCGGACCGGACCGAACGTAAGAAACCGCTGCCCCGGCTTCTGGCTTTCGTAGTCGAGCTTGATCCAATGGTCGTCCTTGGCGACGCTCATGAAGCGGCACTCGTCAATCCGCCCGTCCCAGGAACGGCCCTGCTGCGGAAACTGACTCTGGTTGCCGATACCGACCGAATGATCGCCACTCGACCATGGTACGTCGAACGTTTCCACCTTGTCGAGCACGCCATTGACGTACAGCTTGGCCTGCGGATGGTCCTGGACGCCGACCATGTGAAACCACTTGCCGGTCACCATATCAGTCTTGCCGACGACGCACAGGTCGCCGCGCGGGGCCCGTTCGACGCAAATCTCGACCAATTCGGCGGGCGGTTTGTGCCAGTCGCGGACGCCAAATTTTTGGAGCCGCCACGAATTATCGCCCTTGGCGATCATCGTCTCGTAGCCGGGCAGCGCACGGCGCGCCTCGTCGCCGCGATTCGCGTAGCTGTCGGCCCACGCCCAGACGGAGAACGTGAGACGATCGGTGAGATCGAACAGCTTTCGCTTTTCGCCGTCGATTTTGATCCACTGTTTGTCCGCGTGCCGCAATGCCACGGCCGGACCCAACACGCCGGCGGCGCGCGATTCCGCCTTCAGGTTCACGCCGGTTGCGTGGGCCGAGTTGGCGGTCGCGTCCACGTATCCACCTTCGCGCGTGTTGCCATCCTCCGCCAGGTGCCACACGCCGACAAAGCCATTTTTCGTGTCGAACACCGCGGCCGAGTTACCGGCATCCATCGCGGCCGCATTTCCCCAGTGCATCACGATCGACTGCGACGCGCTGTTGCCACGCACTACATCGACCTTGACCCACACCAGCGCAACACGATCGTCGCGGCTCCAGTGCTCGACGCTGTGCGGCAACGGAGCGCCGTCCTTGACGGCCGTGAAACGGATGTCTGCACCATCCGGCCGAGCCAGTGCAAAATCAAAACTGCTCGCGCTCATTGCCACGGCGACGGGAAAGTCGGCGACGTCGCGCGCTACGTTGGCGCCGGTGGCGGACGTGTTGAACAAAACCTCGCGTGAAAACTTCCAGTCCGCCAGGCTTTCGGCCGCGGGCGTCTTTCGGCATTGGAAAAAGCCGACAAGAGTAACGACCGCCAGCAAGCAAATGCCCTGTTGGTTGCGCATGGCTAACTCCGCCTGAGTTGCAGGTGACAAGATTCGGATCGATTCTAGCGATCCGTGGCGCTGCCAACGACCAGTGCATTTGCGGAATTCGCCCCGCAAAAACAAGTCAATCGGCCGCGAAGACGCAGGCGGGCAAGACCGGCAAGGGAAAAGAGTCCTGCAACAATCCGCTTTGCTCACGCGTAATGGCCGCCGGCTAGCGGCCGAAACAGCAGCGCGGCCGCTACTCTTCTTCGGTGACCTGGTCGGGCGGCCGGACCCAATCGATATCCGCCGACGACACAATATCGTCGAGCAGCCGCCGCGTTGCGTCCTGCATGTGGACGCCGATCATGCTGCCCAACGCCGGCCAGGTGTTGGCCTCGGCCAGGTAGGCCGTGCGGAGCGCTTCCGGCGAGAGCTGATGGTCGGCCACGCGAACCACGTAGGCGATCGATTTGTCGTGATTGAGAGTGGCGCCCGGTTTGCCATCTTCCAGTTCGAAAACATTTGCCATGAACTCGGGTCCGGCGGCGACGACACCGTCGGGCTCGCTCAATCGCAGCGGATGCTGTTGCCCGGTGATCCGCGACACCTCGCCCCCGGTGAGCCGCGAGAACGGATCGGTGCGGACCACCTCGACCGACTTGTCGTCGGCGAAGTAGTCGCTCAGCGACGTGCCGGAGTCGCCAATTTTCTTGGTGAGTTCCTCGGCATGTTTCAGGGCCGCTTCGGCCGCTTTTCGCAGTTTCCAGGCCTGGACCACCTGGTCGCGGACCTCGGCCAACGTCGGCACGCGGCGCGGCGTGTCGCCCGTCTTCATCGAGAGGTAGCGATTGCCGAGCAGATCAACGGTCAAGATGGGCTGGAACATCTCCAGGTCCTTGCTGCCGAAGAGTATCTGCGACAGTTGGGCCCGCGCTTCGGGATCGATCGACTCGCCGACCGGCGTCTTGCGCAACTCGAGATACGAGAGGGGGCCTGTTGTGCCGAACTCCAGCCCATTCTTCTCGGCCAACGATTTCAGGTCGGCAAGCGTGCCGGTGGGCGGCGGCGGGCCCTTCTCGTCGGCCCGCGCATTGAGCGATGCCGAAAAGTACTTGGTGAACTCGGCGTTGACTTCGCCGTCGATTTTTTCCATCAGGTCGATCAATTGCTTCGCGACCCGCTCGCTGGCCAGCTGCCGGCGAATCTCGTCGCGGACCTCGTCCAGCGGTTGAAACTCCTTCGGCTTCTCGGGCGCGGGCGGCTCGGCGGTCGTCGCAGCGCCGGCCGCCGGCGGAGTGGCGGGCGCGGCGCCGGCTGCCGGAGCAGTCGACGTGGCATCGCTCGTCGGCGGCGGCGGCGTGCCTGTGGCGGCCGGCGCTGTGGCACCCGGCTCCTGTTGAAACGCGGCCAGGCGGAACGGCGATTTCGTTACGCCGCGATTCGACGACGATGATTTGCCGTCGGGTTGCCCCGCGTCGCCACGGCCTGCTTCCGCAGGCGGCTGTGGAGTGTCGGTCGCAGGTGGCGTTTTTTCGTCCGTTTTGCCGGCACCGGCGGCGTCCTTTTGCTCACCATCGGTCCCGCTCGGTTCCTCCGCCTTCTTCGCCTCGTCGATCCGACCGGTGTCCAGCTTGATGAAGAGCGGGTCCTTGTGTTCGTCGTAGAACTTGGTGATTTCTACGTCGGTGATTTCATTCTCGACTTTCGCGAGAAATTTATCGTAGTTGGCTTCGATGTACTGGACGTCGATCTTGCGCGGCGTGGCGAAGCCGGGAGTCGGTGAAGGGAGTTCCATCCCAAAACGTGCGTCGGGCTGTGGTTCACGCTCCAGAAGACTATATTTGCGCTCTTCAGTGGGCTCCACAAACGCCGCCAATTCGGCATCCGTCGGCTCGGGCACATCCACGAGAAACTTCTCGGCGGGAAACGGAGCCGCTTCGAGCACGATGCGGTCATTCGATTGCAGCCAATCCTTCCAGCGCTCCTCGGGCGTGACCGTGGCGAGCGAGAACTGGTAGCTGGTGATGAAGTTGCGGGCCAGTAGCTCGTCGCGCAGCGCGTCGAGAACATAGGCAATCGTGGCACCTCCGCCGCCGACTTGCATCCGCTTTATGATTCCCCGCATGTCTTCCCGCGACACGCGTCCCCGGCCGAGCTCGTCCAGATAGCGGACGATCGCGTCGTCGCTGATCTTCATGCCGGCCTTGCGGGCCAGATCGGCCACGATCTTCGTGTCCACGACACTTCGTTCAACGCCCTGCCGAGGCGTTTCCGGACCGATGACCGGTTCCACGCGGAGCGGACGCGGTTCGACGCCGGCCTCGAGGGCCAACTGTTCGCCGGCGGCGGCCACGGACCGCACAAACGTGTTGACGAGCTGCCGACGCATCACCAGTTCGGCGACTTCACGGTTAGTAAGTTGGCCGCCGTCCCAGGTGACGGCGACAGCATTGGGTGTAAGCGCTCCGTCGCGCCCACCGCCTCCGCCGGAGGGGCCGCCCAAGTATCCCATCAGCGAATCGCCCACCACCCAGGAGAGCATCAAGAGGACGACGAAGACGGCCAACAGTGGCTTGACGTGCTTTCGGAAAAGGCGGAATGGGCTGGCCATGAGAATGATGTCAGGTGTTAGGTGTCAGGTGTCAGATGCCCGCGATGACCGCATGTTAGAACCAACCAGGCGTGCCGACTTTGCATGGATACGCAGCTACGCACCGGCTGGGCACAGCAAATCGCAGGCAAGATCAGGGCCGAGCCATCTTGACATCCGGCCCGGCCGACCAGTAATCATTGACGACTTGGCCGCAGGGGGAAAGTCCGTGATTCTAAGAGGAATCGACGTAAATGCAATCCCAGTATAGAGTGTCGTAGCGACGCGACGACCTCAGCGGCAGGCAATTTTCGCTTCCTGCGCTTGCCGGACGGCGCGTCGGCGAAAAGAATGGGCCGGCTCGCCGAATCGCCTGACAGTTGTTGCGCGGCGTCGTCAAGCGAGCGGCCATTCCACTTTTTCCGACGGTGCGCGTTGCACCGGGAAAAGCGAATGAACGGTTGTCGCACTTAGCGAATGCGCCGGTCCTCCGCACGGCGAGAGCCATATTCAGGACCACGTAGCGAACGGTCAGATAAACAGCCAAACAAGCGTCGTAGTCTTCCCAGACATTGCAAATTAACAGAATCGCGTCCCAAAATGGCCAAACGTAAAGCCTCCAATTCGAAATCGACCGGTAACGGTCACGCGCTCGTGATCGTCGAGTCGCCGGCCAAGGCGCGGACGATCAGCAAGTTGCTGGGGAGTGGCTACACGGTAGAAGCGAGCATCGGCCACATCCGCGATCTGCCGAACGGGGCGAAAGAAATACCGGCCGAGTTTAAGGGTGAATCGTGGTCGAACCTGGGCGTCAACGTGAACGATAACTTCACGCCGATCTATATTGTCCCGCCCGGCAAGAGCAAACAGATCAAGCTGTTGAAAGATCAGCTCAAATTGGCCGACGCCCTGTATCTGGCGACGGACGAGGACCGCGAGGGCGAGGCCATCAGTTGGCATTTGCTGGAAGTGCTCAAGCCAAAGGTGCCCGTTCATCGACTGGTATTTCACGAGATCACCAAAGAGGCGATTCAGAACGCGCTGCAGTCGCCGCGCGACGTGGACGAAGGGCTCGTACGGGCCCAGGAAACGCGCCGCATTCTCGACCGCCTGTTCGGGTACGAAGTATCGCCGCTGTTGTGGCGAAAGGTGCGGCCGAAGCTATCGGCGGGCCGCGTGCAGAGCGTCGCGGTGCGGATGATTGTCGAGCGCGAGCGCGAGCGGATGGCGTTCGTATCGGCCTCGTGGTGGGACCTGATTGGCAAGTTTTCCAAGTCGACTGGCCAGACGCTCGAGGCGGAGCTGATCGAAGTCGATGGCCGCCGCATACCGAGCGGCAAGGATTTCGACCCTTCGACCGGTAAACTCAAGGACGGGCGGCTATTGCTGCTGGACGCACAAGCGGCGGCCGATCTCGCTGGACGAATCAGTAGCGGCGAGTTCCGCGTCGCCAAAGTGGACGTCAAGCCGTACACGTCGAAGCCGTCGGCGCCGTTCACGACCAGCACGCTGCAGCAGGAAGCCAACCGCAAGTTGGGCTACACGGCCCGGCGGGCCATGCAAATTGCGCAGAGCCTGTACGAAAACGGGCACATTACCTACATGCGTACCGATTCAACGAACCTGGCGCAGGTGGCGGTCGACGATGCGCGGCGACTGGTATCCGAAGAATACGGAGTCGATTACTTGTCGCCGGCCCAACGGGAATACAAATCAAAGGTCAAGAACGCCCAGGAGGCCCACGAGGGCATTCGGCCGGCCGGTCATCCGTTCGAGCTCCCGCAGGCGCTGCGGGGCGAGCTGGATGCGGACGAATTCAAACTGTTCGAGCTGATCTGGAAGCGGACCATCGCCAGCCAGATGGCCGACGCCAGCGGCCGGCGGATCGTGATTTCGATCGAAGGCGAAGGTTGCGTCTTCCAGGTGAGCGGCAAGACGATCGACTTCCCCGGATATTTGCGGGCGTACGTCGAGGGGAGCGACAACCCGGAAGCCGAGTTGGCCGACCAGGAAAGGATTCTACCGAGCGTGGAGGTGGGCGAAGCGCTCCGCTGCGTCGAGATGCTGGCCAAGGACCACGCGACGCAGCCTCCCAGCCGGTTCAGCGAAGCGGCGCTCACCAAAGCGCTGGAAGAGCGCGGCATTGGCCGGCCGAGCACGTATGCCTCGATTATCGACACGATCCAGGCTCGCAATTACGTGTTCTAGAAGGGCGGCGCGCTGGTGCCGACGTGGGTCGCTTTCTCCGTGGTGCAGTTGCTCGAGGGACATTTGGCCAGCCTGATCGATTACCAGTTCACGGCCCAGATGGAAGACGACCTGGACGCGATCAGCCGGGGCGAACGGGAATACGTCGAGTACCTGCAGGCGTTCTATTTCGGCAACGGCTCACCGGGCCTCAAGCCGCAACTCGAAAACAAGGGCACGGAGATCGACGCTCGCGACATCAGCCGGATCTGGATCGGCACGCCCGAAGGAGGCGAGCCGGTGTACGTGCGGGTGGGCCGCTACTCGCCGTTTGTCGAGCAAGGCGAGCGGACGGCGTCGCTGGCCGAAGATACGCCGCCGGACGAAGTGACGCTTCCCATGGCGCTTGGACTACTTGAGCAAGCGCAGCAAGGCGAGGAGCCACTCGGCACGTGCCCCGAGACGGGTAAGCCGGTGTATTTGAAGGTCGGGCGGTTTGGACCGTACGTGCAGCGCGGCGTTCCAGACGATGACGAGAAGCCGCAAAATGCTTCGCTCCTCAAGGGCATGAACCCGGCAGACATCGACCTGGCGACGGCGCTGCGGCTGTTGCAACTGCCGCGCAATTTGGGCCAGCATCCGCAATTGAACGAGCCCGTGACGGCGTTCAACGGCCGGTATGGACCGTACGTGAAGTGCGGCGAGGAAACTCGTTCGCTGCCGGCCGACGTGTCGCCGCTTGACGTAACATTGGACCAGGCCGTGCATTTGCTATCCCAACCGAAGGTGCATGGCCGGGGCCGGGCCGCGGCCAAGCGCGAGCCGCTCAAGGTGTTCGAGGCCTCGCCCGTCACCGGCCAAAAAGTGCAGCTCCTCGACGGCCGCTACGGGCCGTACGTCACCGATGGCGAGACGAACGCATCGCTTCCCAAAGGGACCGCACAAGAGGAATTGACGTTCAGCGAAGCACTGTCGTTACTCGCGGCCCGGGCGGCCGCTGGACCCTCGAAGCGACGAGGCGCCAAGCGAAAGACTGCGAAGGCCTCGACGACTCCGAAGAAATCGGCGACCAAGCGCCGCCCCGTGAAAGCGGCGGCCAAGAGCCCAAAAGCGAAAGCCGCGGGAAAATAGTCTACCCGGTCGCTCATTCAGTCCGTGTCAGGAAACCGACTAAACGGGCGAGTATTTCTCCAGGGGAACCTCGATGGTCTGCAGCGGCGCTGGACGCTTGCCGATCTCAGCAACTCGGCGCAGTACCAACGCATGGAAGTAACGGGCGCCGCAGTGGTCGCAGACGCCGATCGGCACATCCTCCAAAATCACAAAACCTCCTTTGTGCCGGATCGCTTCGCGCTCCATTCGCCGCTCGCGCACGATGCCATCGCAATGTTCACATTGAAATTCGTACATATTGGTCACTTCACTTGATTTCATAAACCGTCAGCACCAAGAGCTGGTCATGCTCGACAAAACGGACAACGACGCCCACTGTCGTCGCCTCGTCAGTCGCTTTGCCCACGATGACGTAGCGAGTTCCTCGCGGATCTCGCGTAAGCGTTTGTTCGATGTGCCCGGTGAGGATTGCTGCTTCGACGTCGAGCACATCCAGATTGTCCTGGTCCATCTCATCGTAGGCGTGCTCGCTTAATGCGTACCGCTGATCGAGAACTGCCTCACGTATTCGCTCAAGTTCTCTACTTGCCATTATACTGATTCCCCTGCCGGCAACCATTGACGCTGGTAGTGTAGGACCGGGTTCGGATGCAAACAATGGGAAGGGAAGAATTGAGTTCGAATACCGACCGTCCCTTTCCGCGATCACGCACGCAACCGCGTGGCAGCGGCAGTGGAAGTTGGTAACGTGGAGTCGGCGGATGGCACCCTGCTCCACTACGTCGCGGGCGCCGCCGCTCAGCACCGCGACGGACGAACCGTCGCGGTCGTTGCGGATTCGACGTCTTGCCAACTGCTGCCGCGCCTCCAGCCGCGGCCGGCCCGCCCAAACGCCGAGCGGCTAAAAAGAAGACTGCGAAATCTGCGGCGACGCCGAAAAAGTCTGCCACAAAGCGCAGAGCGGCAAAACTGCCCGTGAAGTCGTCGAAGAAAAGGGCCTAATTCGCTCTGGGCGCATCCGGTTTGATCCGTTCAATCCCGGTGCTCAACGCCGTCTTAGCGCACGTAGCGCACTCAGCGCGATTGCCACTAGCAGAACGCTCGACGGTTCGGGCACTACGAACGGCCTGGAATAGTCGAAGCCGGATTCGGATTCGATCGACCAGTCCTCACTTGGGATCGGGTTGCCGGCGAGGTCGGTGACGCTTTCAACACCACCCCATTTGAGGCTCGCGGAGAAATCCGCTGAGAAAGCTGTTGTCCCGCCGTTGGCTGCGTCTGCGTTGCCAAAAAGTTGCATCGTATGCGCAAGTGTATATGACTGTCCATTGTTCATTACGTGCCGGACACGGATGATCTCGGGAGGAAGCTCGATGCGATGAACATTGTTTCGCGGTTCCTCATGTTGAATCGCCCAATACACTGGAGGGTTACCATAAGGTGGGTCCGGCAACGTGGAATTGGTGCTGTCTTCCTTGAATTGCAGCAAATGAACGACCTGTCCTGGGAGGTTGTGCTGTCCACCAGTAATGGCCGCACCCATGGAGCCTTCGAGAACCAGCAACGTGTTAAAAACAATCGCCTGACCGATCGGCTTGTTGGGGACCTTTGGCACAATGAATTCGAGCCAGCCCGCTTTCGCCTCATGTGTTAAGCGTCCTCCGCTCGCACCCTGGATGATGCCACCCACGATGGGACCGGCAGTGGAGATGATCGACCCGTCGAACCCGATGCCAACACTGCCGGCTTGCGCGCGAATCGTTGCATACACCTCGGCCGTCGCGTCCCCGTGATTGGCAATCGCGTCCTTTTCAAGGAACTCGGGGCCGAACTGACTCAGCTCGAGGCCGCCCATTGTCCTTTCAGTTACCCTCGGTGTATTTAATTTCCCGTCATGTGCTTCAGCAAATAAGTTGTAGGTGGCCGTGATCAAAAGTGCACCAAATGATGTGCTGCCAATTGAAAGCCAACCGAAAACGACGAGTAGGCAGAGTCGTGCAGGTTTCATGAGTCGAATCTCCAAGAAAGTCTCTTTTTACAAGGCAGCCGCACCGCTTATTGCTCGCGCCACCGGCGCGCACGAAATGTCAACGCCGACAAGACGCCGAGCCGACAGCCCCCGAAAGACAGTGCGAGCAGTCGATTCGAAAAACCAAGTTATTCGAAATCGATGAGCAGCATTGGCGGCGCTCGATGGTCTGCTGGTGGGAAGAGAACCCGCATATGCTGACACAGCCAGCGGGTCGTGTCAACAATTAGCGGTAAACAACCAAAAATTTAGTCACCTTCTGCGACGACATACGCCACAGCGAAGTTCCGGCATTGAGAAAGATGCTGATGTGCAGCGTGCCGATTTGAGCGGCCCGCATCACGTCACGAGCCCCGCCTCTCAAATGTACGGTCGGCGCCCCCTTCGAGTCGTTGCGGATCTCAAAGTTACGCCAACGGCTGCCGCGCCGCCAGCCGCGGCCGGGCCGTCGAAGCGGCGTGGTGTCAAGCTGAAGACCGCCAAAGCGTCGGCCGCGCCGAAGAAAGCCGCTACCAAGCGACGACCGGCAAAGGCCGCCGCCAAGTCGCTTAAGTCAACGACGACGCGTTCTTAGCAAGACGCCCAGGTCGGCGGGACGGCGGCGAAACGCTCAAACTCTTGTCCGTGGCATCCGTCGATTAGGTTCGAAGAATAATGATAATGATAATGGTGATGATGTCCCCGATAGTAGGCTCGCGAGGGACTCCGACGATCACTATCAGTCCCGTCGGACGTTGTTCCCGAAACCGCCCTGTGTTGTACAACGTCCTACCATTTCGGAGCGTGATGGAATCGCGCCACGAAAGTCGGAAGCTGCTCTCGCCGTTGGCGTCCAGATGAACGGTCGCCACTCCCACAAGTCGATCGCACCCGGAGGTAACTATCACCACGCCGGTGCCTTCCAACGATCCTTCTTCGTCGCCGGGGACAAAGTCGAGCTCCCCACGGGCCGTAAATCGGCCGACCTGCTCCTCGAATCCCTCGAACTTGTAGATCGCTTGCTCTCGGTTGTCGTCGATAAAAACAATCCGTCCGGAATGTTTTGGCCTGGGTGGTGGTCGTCGGGCTGCTACCTCGGTTGATAGAGCAGAAAAGAATACTGTGAGGCACGCACCCACAGCAAAAACCCGGCCACCGCGAATCATGAAACTGCGCATCGCACTCCTCCCTGGAACGAGTTAATGTACGCAATGAGTTGAACGAGTCTATTCCAACTGATTGCAGGCTGGACGAGGACGACTGAAGGCTGGCGGCGAAAATCTCAGCTGTGTCTGGAGATATCGGCCCCTTGCGACGAAGGGAGCATAGAGTTTACCGGCGCAGGTTGTCAAGCGTTTTGCAGAGATTTTTCTGGCGCATCACGCCGTCTGCCCGACGAGTTCATGAATCGCCTTCGGCGACGACATACGCCACGGCGTGGCAGCGGCAGTGGGAGATCGTGACGTGGAGTCGGCAGATGCCGGCCTGCTCCATCACGTCGCGGGCGCCGCCGCTCAGCACCACGGCGGGCGAGCCATTGCGGTCGTTTCGGATTTCAATGTCCCGCCAACTGATCCCGCGCCGCCAGCCGGTGCCGAGCGCCTTGAGCACGGCCTCTTTGGCGGCCCAGCGGCCGGCGTAGTGCTGCGTGGCCGCCTTGCGGGCCGTGCAGTAGGCGATCTCATGGTCGGTGTACACGCGGGTCAGGAACAACTCGCCGTGCCGCTCGATCATCTGCGCGATCCGCAGGCATTCCACAATATCGGTGCCGGTGCCGAGGATGGGCATGGGAGGAGGAGGTCAGAGGTCAGAGGTCAGAGATCAGAGGTCCGGGATGGGAAAAACGCCGGCATAACACTGTTGCAGGAAATTGCGGTCCCGCGTATTTTCGCCTGCTGACAACTTGCCGCCCAGGGGGCATTGGGCGGCCGTTTCGATTAGAATGGGAAACGCTGCGGCCGGCCTGGGGACCAATTGGGCGGAACCTGGCCGGTGGCCCTGGGGTTCATTCTTCCATGATCCAACGCATCGGTCTGCTGCTGTTGTTGCTGCCATTTTGCAGCCTGGCATTGATTGTCTTTGCGCCGTCGACCCCGGAGGCGGCCGCCCAGAACGCTGGCCCGCGCCGCGACGAAGGTGACGAGGGCGGCAGTCGCGGCGAGGGACGGGGCGGCCGCGGCGGACGCGGGCGGGGGCGAGGCCAATTTCCCGGAGGCGGCGGCGACGGCGGTGGCCGTAATTTTTTCCGCCGTAGTGGCGACGAAGGCAACAATGAGCGCGGCGCCGGCCGCGGCAACGAAAATCCGGGCGGCGAACGTTTGCAGCGCCCGAGTGGATCGGCGAATTCGAGCAATTCCGGTCGCCCGACGAGCGGCGCCAGCTCCAACCTCAGCATGGAAGAGTATGTCCGCGGTGTGATCAAGGAACACGACAAGAACGGCGACATGATGCTTCAGGCCGATGAGCAGCGTGGTCTGTCGAGCAAGGCCGCCGGGGCCGATTTGAACAAAGACGGCACCATCGTCTCGGAGGAACTGGTCACCACGCTCTCCGGCAATGCACCGGCCAGTGCGCCCGCCGCCGCGGCGTCAGCCGGTGGCGAGTCCAATGCTTCTCCTGGCGGTGACTCCGAAAATGGCGACGGCGGTGGTCGTGGGCGAGGCCGTGGTCGCGAGCGCATTGGCGGCCAGGCTGAGCCAGCGCGCGGCGGTGCGGCCGGTGCAGCGGCCACTCGCGTGTACACGGCGCTACCGGCGGACGGGAAAAGCGGCAGCAGCAAGGCCGAAGATGTGGAAAAGGTGCGGACGTACCGCTTCACGCGCGGCGCCGATCGCTTGCCGGCCACCGGCTTGCCCAGCTGGTTCAAATCGCGCGACGCCAACGGAGATGGCCAGGTCGCGATGAGCGAATACAGCCGCAGTTGGTCCGACCGGACGGTCAGCGAATTTCGCCGCTATGACTTGGACAACGACGGCATCGTGACGTCGAAAGAAGCGGTGGGAAAGTAAACGGCTCGCCGCGATCGAAGATCCGGCGACTCCGACCATGCCTTCGGCACGGTGCCCGTCGCCGGCTATTCCGACTGGATCGCGGGGTCAATCGCCGCCCCGTCCACGGCCGCCGCCACCACCACCGTCGCCGCCGCGTCCACGGCCGCCACCACCACCGTCGCCGCCGCCACCGCGACCGAAGCCGAAGCCACCCGGGCCGCCGAATCCTCCTGGCCCACCGAATCCGCCTGGTCCGCCGCCACCGCGGCCGAAGCCACCGCGGCCGCCACCGTCACCGCCCCGACCGCCGCGGTCGCCACCACCATCACCCCCCGCGCGCCGCATTTCCTGAATCATTTCCCACTGCCGCCGCATAGCGCGCCGCTGGCGCTCTTCCGGCGAGTCTTCGTCGGTATCGCCACCGCGGCGATCGTTGCTCTGCCCGGTCGTGTTCGATTTGACACCGGGCAGGATCGACGTCAGGGCCCGCTGCACGGCCGACGAATTGGTATGCTTCAGCGACACGATTCGCGTGGTCTCCGGCGAGTCGGTCTTGGCCTGATCGAGGTTTTCGACCAGGGACTTTACTTCGTCGAACAACGGGTCCGGCGCCCGCACGATCAACAGGTTGTTCTCGGAGTCGACGGCGACCGACATCTTGGGGACCTGTTGATCCACGTTCTGGCCGCCGCGAATCATGCGCATCATCTCTTGGGGCGACATCACACCATTGCTATTCGCCATGCGGTCGGCGTAGACTTGCTGCACGATCTCAGCCATCTTGCCGGCCTCGGTGTTGTAAACCGGGATCGGCCGGGGCTGCGTTTCCGCTTCCACGTCCTCCGGGCCGGTGCGCTGATCGAGCACCTTGAGCAATTGCTCGATGGTATCGAGATCGGCCGCCTTGGCGCGGACGATGAGCGCATTGAGCCGCGCATCGGGCACGATATCGACTGTGGCCGACGAAAAACCGCCCCCACCGCCGCCGCCACCGCCGAGCAGCAGATCGCCCATCAGTGCGCCGCCCATGTTGCCCAGCGCGTTGTTGGCCATATCGCCGATGACGCCACGGTCGTTGCCGCCCGCCCGGCCACCGAAGATGGCGGCCAACACGTCGGCAATCGTCGCGGCCTTGGAGTATTTCAGGTAGAAGACCGCGAATTCACGGGTGCCGGTCGTGGTCCGGCCAGCAACGACGGACAGCAGTTCTTCGAGTTGATCGAGCGCTTCGAGGTCGTCCGAGGCGATAAGCGTTCCGCCGGGACCGGGGGCAATGAGAATCGGCGCGCTCCCTGAGGGCGTCTGAATCTGAATGGGCTGCTGAAAGATTTGCCGCGGGAACTGCGGAGGAGCGGCGACGGATTCGCCCGACTCGTCCTGAGCCAGCTCTTCCGCGACGAAGTGGAACAGACTCTGGGTGTGCGTCGCCGTGGATTCATCCACAGCAAGGACGGAGGCCGGTGGAAGCGGGCTGGAATTGGTCACTCTATCGTCGTCGGATGGGTTTTCCTTACTCGGTGCAACCTCTTGTTTGGCAGGCACGACGGCTCGATTGCGATTCAGGAAGATCTGCCACAAATCCTGCGTTGGGTCGCCGGTGCCCGCGGCCGCTGGGCCAGGTGCCGGAGAGGCTCGCGAGGCATCGGGATTGTCGCCCGGGCGATAGGTGGGAATCGTGGTGGTGGGAGTGACGATGCGGATGCGGTTGCCGCGCACAGACGGCCAAATCTGCTCGATCTGGGTGATCGCCGAACGGGCAGCCGCGCCGGTCATCGGCAAGAGCCGCACATGCTGTTTCGAATTGGAGAGTCGATTGCCGCCGCCCTCCTCTTCCGTCTCGCCCATCTTCCGCAACAGCCCGCGAATTTGTGCGATTTGATCGGTCGTGCCGCGGATCATGAGGCTCTTGGAAGTGATGTCGGCATCCACTTTCGGCGCCTTCGGATCAGGATCATCGCCCGTCCCGCCGAACAGCTTAGTGATCGCCATGACGGCCATTTGAGGATCGACGTCGGTAAGCTGAATCACATCGACCTGCCGCTGCTCCTTCTGCATCTGGTCGATCGTGGCGCGAATCGTCGCCTGCTGAGAAGGTTTGGCGATGGCGACAATGAAACCATTTTTGTCGTCCGACGAAATGCTCACCGTGGGATCGTCACCCAGCAGCTTCTCGATCGCGTTTTCGACCGCATCGGGATCGGCCTGGGTGAGCGAATACACCTCCAATTGGGGCGCGCCGTCGATCCCGGCCGCCGCCTCGGGCACGTCGATCAGACGCAGCACTTCCTCCAACCGCTTGGCGTGCTGGGCCGTGCCGCGGAAGAGCAGCTTCTCACCCGTGGCGGCCCGAGTGATCTGCAGCGAATTGTCGGGCGTGCTGAAAGCGTCGTTCGGAATGCCGAGCATCTGACGGATGGTCGGCAACGCCGTTTCGAACGTCAGGTATCTGAGCTGGAACTCGCGCATTCCAGCGCTGGCGCCCGGCTGTTCGACCGCGTTGACGATGGAGCGAATGGTCCGCAGCCGGCCGCCGGTCTCCGTGACCTGAATCTGGCGGGCCTGCGGCAAGGTGATCGCTTTGCCCTGCGGGCCCAAGAGGGGCCGAATCTCCTCGGCCGCCTGATCGGGCGACATGTTCCACACTGGGAACAACACGCGAATCAGTTCGTATTCGCCGCGCCCGTCCAGTTCGGCCAGCGGCACGTCGGGAACCAGGTTGGGCGGAATGCCGTCATCCAGGTTGACGACCACCAGCATGCGCTCGCGGCGGACTAGCGTGTAACCCTTGGTCAACAGCACTCCGTTGAGCACGTCGAGCGCCTCAGCCGGCGTGTAGCTTCGCGAATCGCGGTAGTTGAACGTGCCCGGAGGCGGCGACTCCATGAGCAGCGACAGGCCGTTCTGGTCAGCAAACCACTCCAGCACGCCCTGCCACGGCTGAAAGCGGAAATTGAACGTCAGTTTTACGTCGCCCGCTGGGACGGGAGACTTTTCGGCGGGGAGTTCGACCGCGGCTGGCTTTGCGACTGCTGGCTCGGCAACAGCGGGGCCGGGGCCGACGTCCGTGGTTGGCGCCGGTGCTGGGGCAGCTGGCGATGCATTGGCCGGAGCGCTGGCTTTCGCATCCGACTCGTCAACCGGAGCCGCTTCCTGGCCAAAAGCGGCCGGACCGCCGGATGCGAGAATTGCCGTCATCAGCGCGGTGTGCAAGAGTCGTCGCATATGGCGGAAACGCGGCCCCATCCAGGGATTCGCCTGGCAGGAGCCCATATTTGGCGGGAAAGGATTGGCTGGCGGCAGTGGAGACGCGAAATCCATCGACGCATGCTCCCAGGGGGTCGGGAATCGACCGCTTCGAGGCGGAAACTGGCGTAAATAGCGCGAATTGACCAACTTCCGTGACTCCTCCCATCATAGCCAGCCGGCTGCGGAAAAACTACACAGGACCGGCCCGGGCCGTGTTTCTACGGCCAAAATCGAGGCCTGGCGAGCCCGCCGGCAAGCGCACCACCCCCTTGGTATCTAACCCCAGGCGAGGTCGACCGGACCGTCCCATTTGGCGGGGGCGGAACGGGCTCAGAAAGGCAGCGCTAATTGACCTGCTCTTGGGCGGCCGCTTCGCGGGTCTGCCGCAACTTCCATTCGCGCCACTTGGCAACCGCCGTGGCTCGCTCGTCGTCGCTCTCAGGGAAAACCGACCCAGGGTCGAGACGCTGCTGAGATTGTCGCCGCGCGTGGCGGTAGCCGTAGTCGGCGGGGTCCTGGTCCGTGAGCTGCAGCATGGCGACCAATGCCAGGTCACGAATTTGAACTTCCCGTGCGACAGGACCTGCCTGGCCCGGCTGTGCCGCCGCTACCATCGACCTGCACACCGTCGGATCTTCCAAAAGTGGCTCCAGCCTTTCGGCATCGCTCCGGTTGCCCAATTGCGCCACCAGGATCAGTGCCTGGGCGCGGACCATTGGATGCACCGTGACAAACGTCGGATCGCTCTGCGCGACGCCTAACGCGAATGGCACTGCTTCCTGCATGTCAAGCACCTGCGCCAAGCTCAGCCGCTGCGCAATCGCGATCGCACTGCGATTGGGACACTCGACGACCCAAGCGACCGCGAGGCGGCGAAGCGGATCCTGACCGCTCGCCCGCAACAGGGCCAGTTGGACGGGCGGACGCTGCATCAGTTGGGGCAGATACGTGGCGGTCTGATCCGAGATCTTCCCCTCATCGACCGAGCCGAGAAAGATCATCGTGGCGCAGGTGCCCAGCGACGGAGCCGCCGGCTGACCGGCCGGCGTCGCGGGCCAGCGCAGCAATCGCATCAGGCGATCTTCCCAGAGTTGTTTCTGCGGAAGTCGATCGGCATCGAACACGTCGGCCAGCAGCGTGGCCTCGTGCCGCTGCATCTCGACGAACAGCGCGCGGGCGGGCGCGTCGCCGCCTACCAGTTTCCGATACTGTTCCCAGCCGGGCAGCGTCAGTCCTTCGCGCCCGTCGGTATCGGCGGCAAACGCGGCGAGCCGTCGCTCGCATTCCGCTTTGTCGATGAGCGTCACGAGGCGGCGGGCGGCGGCGCGGGCTTCCGGATCGGGGCTGTCGGCCGCTGCGGTCAACGGAGCTCGGGCGGCGGAGCCGGCGGCGAGCAACTGCCTGGCCGCGGCCTGGCGAATGGCGTAGACGTCGTGCCGCAATGAGTCGATCCAGCCGTCGATTTGTTCTGGAGTGGGAGAAGTTGGACGGGCGAGAGCGTCGGCCGGCGGCGATGCGGGGGATGGCGACGGTGGACGCTCTTGGGCCGCGGATCGCGGTTCGAACGGCCACAACAACGCGGCGACGGCTGCGAGCGCGATGATTCGTCGCACTGCTACCGGCGGATTGCCGGGGAAGTCTTGGCAGACGGACATTCGATGAAAGTGGGCCACGAGATCGGTTCCGGGGGTTCGCCCTTCATCCTACGCCGATCTCAGTCCGTCGGCCACGGCTGGCGGTTTGGGGAGAGGTTTTCCGCTTCGCGTCCCCAATTAGCATCCGAGGTGGGGGTACCTTTACCGCTACAACTAGCTGACTCCGCCGGATGTCGCCTATCCCCGACACGCTCCTCGGAAAAACTGTCGAACTTCCTGCGGCGATTGCTTGTGTTGTGCCGGGCCGCCTACTAGAATTGAGTGAACTCGGGATTTGTGGCCGCTTGCAGCCTAACTGCTAAAGAGCCAACGTCGCGGTGGGTGGCGTTCGATTCCGTGAGACACCCTCCGCACGTGCTTTTGCACAAACTGGAAGCAGACAGCCACAGATGCCGAATATTCGGCCTGTGGTTTTTTTATTGCGCCTCGCAAACACTCCACCTCGAGCATTGCCTCCGCCACTCGGAGATCGAACACAATGAGTGCCATTCAAATGACCAAGCCCAGCGAAGACCAGGCGCCCGCCGAGGGGCAACCGCCGCAGTTTTCCACGCTCAGCGTCCACGGCGGAGAGGCCCGCCAGAAGCCGGGCGACTCGATCACCGACCCGATCTTCTGTGCGTCGACGTATACCTTCGCCGATACACAGGCGGTGATCGACTTCATCGAACAAGAGCAACCCCGCGAAGAATACGGCCGCTACGGCAACCCGGGCGAACGGGTGGCCGAGCGGAAGCTGGCCGCGCTCGAGGGGGCCGAGGCCGCGGTGCTGTATTCGAGCGGCATGGCCGCCATGGTGGGCCTGTTAATGGCCAAACTCAGTGCGGGCGACGAGGTGATATTCTTCGACGAGTGTTATCACCGCAGCCGCGAGTTCTGCGCAAAGCATTTGTCGCGGTTCGGCGTGAAGACGCTGCAAGTGAAGGCGTGCGACTACGCGGCGATGGAAGCCGCCATCACGCCCAAGACGAAGCTTTTGATCAGCGAGTCGCCCACCAATCCGCACTTGAGCATCGTCGACCTCGACCAGTTTGTCGAAATCGGCAACCAGCATGGCGTCGAGACGCTGATCGACGCCACGCTGGCCACGCCTTACAATCTGCGGCCGATCGCGGCGGGCGTCGATTACGTGCTTCATTCGGTCACCAAGTACCTGGCCGGGCACAACGATTTGCTGGCCGGCGTGGTGGTCGGCTCGACGACGAAACTCGAGCCGGTCCGCAACCTGCGGGGCATCATGGGGGCGGTCAACAGTCCGCAGAATTGTTACCTGCTCTTGCGCGGCCTGAAGACGTTCGAGCTGCGGATGGAGCGGCACAACGAAAACGGCCAGCGCGTGGCCGAGTTCCTCGAAGCCCATCCGCGGGTCGAGAAGGTGTACTACCCGGGTCTCGAGTCGCATCCGTATCACGACGTGGCGCGGCGGACGATGCGCGGCTTCGGCGGGCTAGTCACGTTCCTGATCAAGGACGCCGACTGGCGGCAGACGGCCAACATCGTCGATGCGGTGCGGATCCCGCGCATCGCGCCCAGCCTGGGCGGCGTCGAGTCGCTCGTCGAGCAGCCGCTGGTGATGAGCTACTACCAGTGCACGCCGGAAGACCGCCGGACCTACGGCATTCCGGACAACATGATCCGCCTGTCGTGTGGCATCGAGAATTCGGACGACCTCATCGCCGACCTACGGCAGGCGCTCGATTCAACGGCGTGACGATTCCTACATAGCCCGGCCATCCTGGCCGGACATTAGCGCAATCGACCGCGGATGCAGCCGCGCCGCCCGGATCGACCCAGGATGGGTCGGCTATATGGCCGCAATGCAACCAGTCGAAAAAGAGTCTCGCCCCCTTGCGCCGGCGTCGCACGTCTTGACGTGGTACTGTCTCGGCACGCTGGCGGCAATCGGAATCGGCGCGCTGGCGGCGATGCTGAATCTGGCCGGTTACGCGCCGGTGGGCATTCTGCCGATCGGCGTCGGAGTCGCGTTGGGGGCGATCCTCTTCGGGCTGGCCGCCATTACGCAAGTCAATTGCCGCAAGCGACTAATCGTGGGCGCCATGGCGCTGGCGATGGTCTCCGTTCTGACGGAGCACGTTTGGCTGTACCGCGACTTTCGCCGACAATGGCACGAGGCGCGGGCCAATTCGCCGCACCTCGCCATGTTCCGGCCCGAGACGCCTTGGTCACTGCGTGAATACGCTGCCCACGAAGCTACGCCGCAACAATTGGTGTTGTGGAGCTTCGACGCCGCCCTGATCGTGGCCACCTCCGCGGCGACCGTGGCGTATGCGAACCGCCACCTCCGCACGATTCCTCAAACCAAATAGACTCACGGCTCTCGCCACAGCCCCACGCACGTCGGCCGGGCCACTTCAGTCTCCAGGAAAACCCGTACCCCCCTCCCATGCAGTGGCCAAAAATCGTTGCTGAATCCCCGCCCCCAATCCGCTACACTCGCACACATTCGAACTGGTG